>JAYVJI010001039.1:0-5034 GCA_043769435.1 Verrucomicrobiota bacterium | reverse complement strand
CAGTCAGGATTCACTATGACCAATATGACTGCGGACGCCCAGGGGCGACTCTTGCTAATGGGCTACCAAACAGGAGGCGGGAGGAGGGATTCCCGCGTTTACCGGGTCTATGATAACCCCCCGCCCATTCTACTGGCATCCCACACGAATAACCGCAGGACAACGTGTGACATCTCAGCCTCAATCAATACCCGTGGACTGCCCGGCACGGCAGTGATCCGCTATGGGCTGACGCCAGCGTTTGGCCAAACTTTTTCCATCAACTCACTGGGCCTGGAAAATGGCTACAGTGCCCCGCTTTCACAGTATGCCAGCATCAATCGGACCACCACGGTCACCGGGCTCGTTCCAGGCAATACGTATTATTATTCCGTGCGGCTGACGACTGCTGGCGGAGTAGTGGACAGCGTCACCTCCGCCTTTTCCACGCCCAGCCCGGTGCTGTCGGTGGTTTCCAGCTTGCCGCTGGTGGGCGGGGGCAGCTTTGAGCTGCCGCTGCCTCATGGCGGCACCCTGGGATTGGGCACCACTACCACTGGGACGGTCGTTTCCAGAGACATCGTGCTCCGTAATACGGGAAATGGAAAGCTATGGATAGATTCCCTTATTCCCTCATCCGGCTTTGGGCTTTCCAATCCTATACCCCTTAGCTTCAGTGCCGTGGGCGGGCTGGAGTCGCCGAATGCCGGGGGATTGAATGCCGTGAGATTCTCCATCCGTCTGCTGGCTGCGGCTGGGGGCGCATACAACGGCACCCTGGTCATCCGCAGTGATGATCCGTTTCATACCAACTACACCATCAATCTAACAGGCCAAGTGGATCCAGCAGCTCAGACCATCACCTGGAGCGGGCTGGCGTCGTCCTACGCCCGGCAGTTTCCGGTGCCGCTGGCAGCCGTGAGCAGCAGTGGCCAGGCGGTGGTTTACACTGTCATCAGCGGGCCGGGGGTGATCTCGAATGGCGTGGTGAACGCTACGGGAAATGGCGTGGTGCTGGTGCGGGCCACCGTGCCGGCTACGGCTTCCTACCTAGCGGCACCGCCGGTGGACCGCAGTCTTACGTTCCGGGATCCAGAGGTCCAGCTCAATCTCGGCACCGGCAGCGGCCAAGTTCTTACAGGCGGAGTCCCGGTGGATTTTGGCTCGGTGCTCACTGGCGTGACCACCACCCGCACGGTCGTCATCACCAACCCCGAAGCCCTCGCCATGAACATTACCAGCATGACCAGTGCGGGCGGTTTTACCCTCACGGGCATCACCCCGCCGCTGACACTGGCGGCCAGTGGGGGAGCGGCAAATCTCGTCATCCAATTCCCCGCCACAGGGGCCACGGGCCTCCGCAGTGGCACCGCCACGCTGGAGACTTCGTTTGGAACTGTCATCATTCCTCTCACCGCAATCCTCTGCGATGCCCGGAACTTTGCCGCTGCGGACACTTCCTTTGATGGCGATGGCAAGGTGGTGACGGCCATCAATGGCGGAGGCTCGCAAAACGATGTGGTCCGTGCTGTGGCCCTGCAGCAGAATGGAAAAATCCTCGTGGCGGGCTACACCGCGACAGCCAGCGGTGATAATTTCCTGCTCATGCGTTATCTGGCGAATGGCACGCTGGACCCCACATTTGGCACGGCGGGGAAAGTGACCACGGATTTCGGCAGCAGTGATCAGGCCTATGCTATGGCCGTGCGGTCCGATGATTTCATCGTGCTGGCTGGCGTATCCGGCGGGGACTTTGCGGTGGCCATGTATCAGCCTGACGGGAGCATTTTTAACGGCTTCAACGGCAATGGCCGCCGCAGCTACTCCATCGGCAACAACCAGGACATCGCCCGCGGCGTGGCCATCCAGCAGGACGGTCGCATGGTGGTGGCTGGTTATACTTTTGGGGGAGGCGCCGAGGGAAATAACTTCGCGGTCATCCGCCTCAACGAAGACAGTTCGTTGAACCCGGCGTTCGGCAGCAGTGGCAAAGTGATCATCAACGTAGCAGGGTCAGCCAATGACGAAGCCTATGCCGTGGCCTTGGATGCCCAGGAACGCATCCTCCTGGGCGGCATGGCCACTGGCACCACGGTGGATTTTGCCCTCGTGCGGCTGAACGGCGGCGGCTCACTGGACACATCATTCGATGCGGACGGCATCGTCCGCACGGACATTCGCAGCGGTGCCGGCATCGGGGATCAATGTTATGCGTTGGCCATTCAGCCAGACGGAAAAATCATTGCCGCAGGCACCGCCGCGGCTGCTGCGGACACCCGCCAGGCCGTGGTCCGCTACACCACCGCCGGAGCGCTGGACGCCACCTTCGGCACGGGAGGAAAATTCACCCCGGCACCGCTGAATTCCTCCGACACCGCCAATGCGGTGAAGCTGCTGCCGGACGGAAATATCCTAACTGCGGGCAACAGCTGGAACGGAAGCGTCGCTCACGACTTCATGGTCAGCAGGATCAAGGCTGGCGGGAGTCTTGATCCTGCCTTCGGAGTCGTCGCCGTGTCCATTGGCAGCGGGAATGACATCGCCTACGGTATGGCCCTGCAAAGCGACTGCCGCATCATTCTGGCCGGCTCAACTCAGGCCACCACCGGTGCGGCCACGGATGTGGCCCTCATGCGGTTCGGACAGAGCATCACCCCGCTGGAGGCCTGGCGGATGACTCACTTCGGCAGTCCCGCCAACACCGGAGCAGGAGCCGACGCCAACGACTTCGATCTCGATGGCCTGACCAACCTCATCGAATACGCCTTCAGTCTGAACCCGACGCAGCCCGGCACCACCGGCCTGCCGGCATGGACCAACGACGGCACCACCCTCAGCGCCAGCTTCACCGGCCAGCCCGGCGTGACCTGTCTCGCGGAAAAGAGCACCACCCTCGCCGCCGCATCCTGGTCCCCCATCCCCGACACCGGCAGCGGCAACACCCACACCTTCACCACCCCAGCCACCGGCCCCCGGCTCTTCGTGCGCTTCCGCGTGACCAATCCCTGAACCCGGGAAGATTGGTCCAGAGCGGTGCCAAACTGAGCACAAGGTTTCATACCTACATGGATGACTTCCATCGGGAAGGATGAAGCAGTGCTAGGCCTTCCGACGGCCCATGTATGAGGTGAGGACGGTCTGTTCGGAGCCCGCTTTATCCATCTTATTAAGCCCCAGGGCTGCTACTGCTACTGCATACCCTCACAAGAAAGCACTCCTTTCTTGCCAGCAGTCTGGCTCCTCACTACTAATTCACCCCATGCCAGTCAGCAGCCTTAAAGACAACCGACCCGACCGTGGTTCCGTTGGTGCGTTCCTTAGGGAGCACATCACGCCCGGCACCCAGCTTTCATTCGTATCCGCTTATTTCACCCTGAGCGGCTATGAGGCCTTACGTCCGCAGTTGGAGGCCTCCCACTCCCTCCGCTTCCTCTTCGGCGAGCCCTCGTTCATTTCTGGCATCCAGCAGCACGATGCTCCTCATCATTTTCGCATCACGGAAACAGGGCTGGCTGTCTCTCAGGCACTCCAGCAGACGCAGGCGGCCCGTGCCTGTGCAGATTGGATTCGTGATAAAGTCGAAATCCGCTCCATCCGGCAGTCCGGTTTTTTGCATGGCAAGGCCTACCACATTAAAAACCTGAACGCCTCCACCGCAATCCTTGGTAGCTCAAATTTCACCACTCGAGGCCTGGGGCTTCTCCCTTCGGGAAATAACATCGAGCTAAACCTTGTGGTGCAGGACGACCGCGACCGCCAAGAGCTGCTGGCCTGGTTTGACGAGGCTTGGAATGACGAAACCCTGGTTTCTGATGTGAAACACGAGGTTTTGCAGCAACTAGCACGCCTCTATGCCCGGCAAAGCCCCCAGTTTGCTTACTACGTCACCCTTTTCCACCTGTTCCGTTCGTTTCTGGACTCGAAACGTGACGCAGATCTTCAGTTAGACAAAACGACGCTCTTCGACTCGGAAATCTGGAAAAAACTGTTCTCGTTTCAGAAGGACGGCGTTCGCGGAGCCATCCGCCGACTGTTGGACTACAATGGCTGCATCCTAGCGGACAGTGTGGGTTTGGGAAAAACTTTTGAAGCGCTAGCGGTTATTAAATACTTTCTGCTGCGCAACGAGCGGGTGCTTGTCATTTGCCCCAAGCGGCTTTGGCAAAACTGGCATGTCTGGAAATCCAACTCCACACTCAATCCGCTGATCGATGATCGTTTGGAATACCAAATGGTGGCCCACACGGATTTCAGCCGCCTCAAGGGCAAGAATAACGACGGCATCGACCTTGAGCATTTCAACTGGTCGAATTACGGGTTGGTTGTCATCGACGAATCCCACAATTTCCGAAACAACTCCGTCGGCACTCCCGATGAGGAGGGGAACACCCGCCAGACTCGCTATGAGCGGCTCATGCGGGAGGTGATTCAAAGCGGCATCCGCACCAAGGTGCTGCTGCTCTCTGCCACGCCCGTAAACAACCAACTGTCTGATCTGAGAAACCAAATCAGCTTCATAGCGGGTGGTGATGTGGGGCGGCGGGCTGATCCGAAAAATGCTGAGGCAGACCGTGCTTTCTCAAAATCGCTCGGCATCCCCAGCATCGCGGAGACGTGCAAGGTTGCCCAGGCTCGCTTTACGGAGTGGACGAAGTTGCCAGCGGCCACCCGAAAAACAAAGGACCTGCTGGAGAAACTCGGCGGCGATTTGTTCAAAATGTTGGACGCCCTCAGCATCGCCCGATCCCGCCGCCAGATCGAGCGGCAGTATGCCAAGGAAATGACCGAACTCGGTGGATTCCCGAAACGCCATGCCCCGCAGAGCGAATACCCCGAGATCGAAAGCCGGGGCAAATTCCCGCCGTTCCGGGAGTTGGACAAAGCCATCTCGGAGCTTACCCTTTCCCTCTACCACCCTAGTGCCAATCTGCGGGGGGATTTGCCCCAGAAAACCCTGGAGCATTACGAAAAAAAGATCGGCAATTTCAACCAGGAGGGCCGGGAACGCATCCTCATCTCCATGATGAAGGTAAACTTCCTCAAACGGCTCGAAAG
>JAYVJI010001038.1:0-3675 GCA_043769435.1 Verrucomicrobiota bacterium | reverse complement strand
GGGAGATGTGCGCGGGTTGGAATACTGGGACGGTCACATCAATGGCACGTTCACGGTGACGCAGATACCCGAGCCCGCCACTGCCTGTTGCTTACTTTTGGCCGGCGCGGCGATGTCCCGAGGCCGAAGACGGTTTCGCAATACAAAGTGTAGTGAAACCTGCGCCCCTACACCCAGCGGCCCGAGGGTGTGAACATCATCAGCATGACTGTGAACGGGCAGCAGGTGCAGCGGCTGATGTTCGTAGAAGACCGCTACAAAGCCACCGGCTACGGGGCACGCAACGCCGTCCACTGGCCGCTGACCATAATGCAATGATTGCGTTCTCCTCATGGCTCACAAGTCTGCCGCTGCTTGTGGTCCTCACCACAGGCAGCGGCGCAGCCGCGCTGCGCTTCAGCGTGACGAATCTCAACACTCTCTTCAACCTGCAGCCCGACGCACAGCATACTCCCATTATCAGCAACATGAATAACGCCGGCGAGTTCCTGCACGCGACCTCGTTCACGCCGCTGGAAGGAGGAACCGCACAGGCCACCGAGGCCTTTGTGGAACACCGCGACGGCACGCGGACACGCTTTGCCATCCCATACCCGACTGGTATTTTTGCTGAATTCAGGCTAAATAACCGCGGAGAAGTTGCCGCCATCCTGCACCCTGATAAAAACTCCATCGAAACAGAAGTGTGGACTTACAGTGCAACAGGTGTTCCCACAAAGGTAGCGTTTTCGACCAGCCTGGAAAACCTTGGCTTCAACGACCGCGGGCAGATCAGTGTTTCCAACAAAGACGAAGACCGCGCCTTCCGCTACACCCCGGGCGTGGGCTGGGAAAACCTCGGCAGTCTTTCCAACGACGGCTTTGCCGTCCCGCGCGGCATCAACAACGCCGGAGCCGTCGTCGGCGGCACCTCCCTGGGAGCCAGCAACAGCACAACACCTTTCCTGTACCGCGACGGCAGCGGCATGGAAAACATCCCCGCGCCCTTCGGCCTGGGCCGCGCCATCAACGACAACTTCGTCATCACCGGCGACGGCGGCTTTGTCTGGTACGCCAACGAGATGCGGATGGACTACATCTTTAACAACCAAGCCTACGGGTTCATCCGGCCTAACGACATCAATGGAATGAATCAAATTATCGGTGCCGCCTCCGGCGGCAGCAGCAGCACCGGATTTCTGTGGGATGATGTTAACGGCTACCAAATCCTCACCAACATCCTCGAAGACCCACTAGCGTGGTCGGTAGAGCAAGCCTACGCAATCAACGAGGACGGGTGGATCCTAGCCTCCGGCTACAGAGGCCGGGGGGTGAACCTGCCGGATCGGGAGTATGCCTACCTCCTCCTGCGCCCCGTGCCTGAGCCGGGTATGGCAGCGCTGTTGCTCTGCAGCGGAATTTTCTGCATCCAAAGGCGGCGCAGGCGCGGATGAAATCGTAGAATGAATTCCAACAGCCAGATTCAACCTCAATGGCACTATGCGGCTGGGCGTTGCGTGGTTCGGGAGTGGGTTGGCCTCGGTGGTGCGGATTGATGTGCGGGTGCGTAGCGTGGTCAGGCCGCATAGGCATACATTTTTTAGCGCGAGTTGGAATACCTCGCCATCAAGAACGTTCCCGGCCGCAGGTTAGCCAAAGGCAAAACCTGCACCACAGTTCATTCCCACCATGCCACACCGCTGGCAGGGTTCAACCTACTGCATAGCCGCATAACAAATCCAGTATTGTAAAAAATATTCCGGCCCAAACTCTCACTTACCGACCACCTTGGAGGATTACAGCACCAGCGACGGTGATGATCCGCATTGCATTTCAATACGGCTGATGCCATCGCCCGGTATGATTACATTTTTGAGGGGAACTCTCACCGACAGCCTGCCGGACCGCGTGACAATCGATGTCGCCGGCGTCGGCTACGAGGTTCTTGTGCCACTGAGCACCTATGACCGCTTGGTCGAGCAGGGCTCCGCAGTGAAAATCCTGACACATTTCCATGTGCGGGAGCAGGAGCAAACGCTCTATGGTTTTGCTACTGATGACGAGCGTGATTTATTTCGCCTGCTCATCAACCGGGTCACAGGTGTTGGTCCGAAAATGGCGCTAGCCATCCTAACAGGTATGCAGGTTAAGGATTTCAAGCGGCACGTGGTGAACAGCGATGTGAGCGCACTTTCAAAGATCAGCGGTGTCGGCAAGAAAACCGCTGAGCGGATCATACTTGAATTGAAGGACAAGGTCGGCGTGGGGGATGCGTGGAAGGAAGCGGGAAGTCCGGCAACCGCCTCACCGCAGCAGGGAATCGCAAACGACGTCGTGCTTGCCCTTATAAACTTGGGCTACAAGCAGGTGGAGGCTCTCAAGGTGATCAAGCGGATAATGGATGAAAGCCTGGGCAAACCAGTGGAGCAAAGCGCGCTGCTGCGTGCTGCGCTCCGCCAATTGAGTCAGGCATGAGCGCATCCTTGCGTGACCTCGACGAAGCCAGACCCGAGGGGGGCCTCTTTGCAGGGAAAGACTGGCTCAGCTCCCCGGAGCCCTTTCCCCTGCCCTCGCCGGTTGTGCGGGAATTGGAGGCGCTGGGACACCGGCTGCATCTATTCCTGAGCGCGGCGAATAGCCTCTACTACCGCAGCCTGAAGGAGAAGGTGCCGGGCTGGATCGCCTCCACCCTTGATGCAGGAAAGCCGCCGGCACTACTCGATGCGGCACGCCACCCGGAGCTGAGAGCTGCCCTGCCCGGGGTCATCCGCCCGGATCTGCTGCTGACGGAGAATGGGTTTTCCCTAACAGAAATCGACAGTGTCCCCGGTGGCATAGGGCTCACTGCATGGCTGGCGAAAACCTACGCAGCGCTGAACTCCACCTGGCGAATTTGCGGCGGAGCGGATGGCATGTCCCGGGGATTTGAGGCGCTCTTTCCCCAGGGCGCGGACATTTTGGTCTCGCAGGAATCCGGGGACTACCGTCCGGAGATGGAATGGTTCTCGGCGGAATCCGGCGGTAGTTCCCGGGTCTGTCAGGCGGAAAATTATCAGCCTGGCGGCAGGGACATGTATCGTTTTTTTGAGTTGTTCGATCACGCCAGCATCCAGCACTGGCCAGCCATGCAGGCCACCGCTGCCGCCGGGAAGTCAAGGCTCTCAGCGCCCATCAAGCCATGGCTGGAGGAAAAGGCATGGCTCTCGCTTTTCTGGAGCCGGCCGCTGCGGGAACTTTGGCGTCAGGAACTGAGGGAAAACCAACGCGATGCCCTAGCCAAAATCATCCCCTTCGGCTGGATCATGAATCCCGATCCTCTGCCGCCGCACGGAGTCCTGCCGGGGCTGGATATTCAGTCATGGAGCGAACTGGAATCCTTCTCCCAGAAGCAGCGCCGCCTAGTGCTGAAACTCAGCGGCTATTCTGAGCTGGCGTGGGGCAGCCGCAGTGTGACCATAGGCCACGATACCAGTCAGGAGGAATGGCGCACCGCCATCAGGACCGCGCTCGCGGGCTATCCCTCTCAGCCCTGGATCTTACAGGAGTTCCATGCCGCCCGTCTGGTAGCGCATCCTTATTTTGGCCCCGGCGGTGACATCCGCATCATGCAGGGCCGGGTGCGGCTTTGTCCTTATTATTTCGTCCCGGCAGATGGTGCCCGCATCCAGCTGGGGGGAATCCTGGCAACCATCGTGC
>JAYVJI010001037.1:0-5016 GCA_043769435.1 Verrucomicrobiota bacterium | reverse complement strand
ATGCGGCCTGCGGTAACGGAATCGTCTTTCATTGTGAAAACGGTCATCATGAACTGCTCGGAAACGATCTTTGACGGCTCGGTAATGGACTCCAGCAGGTCCTGCCTTTTGAAGCGCGTGGCGACGTTTGTAAGGTCCGGACCAGCAGCGCCGCCTTGGTCACCGTAGCGGTGGCAAAGGATGCACTGGGCTGCTTCAAAGTTCGCTTTGCCGCGCTCAAAATCGCGGCCTTTACCAACCTTTCCGAGCATTGGCTGCAGCTCAGCGGTGGTCCATTCCCGGACTAGCTTCCGGGGTTCTGCGGGAGCCTTGATCGTTGGTTTTACTTTCGTCAAATCTCCCATCGCCGCCATTTCAGCGGGCGTCATGGTGGCTTTGACTTCCTTCAGCGCCTGGTTCACAAACCCTTGAAAGCTCGAGCCATTGTTGAAGTTGATCCCGGCATCCGCGAACCACTTCACCACTTGAAGCGGATGCTGTGTGGAGCGGCCACCATTCCACCATGAGAGGTAGTCGCGGCGCAGGTTGTCAGTCCAGCCACTGGTGATATTCCGCAGAGCCACCACATAGGTGAGCTGCTCTTCCTGAGTCGGGGCCGCGAGCATCAACGCTACAGTGCGGGCCACAGCATGGGGCGCATTCAGGGCCAGCAGCACCTGACAAAGTTCACGGTTCAGGAACTCGGTTTTTGCCGGGTAAAGGGGGCTGACATCTGCGATCAGCCGGCTGGCCACCTCGCCTGCGGGAACTCCCTGGCGGGCGATGGAGACCTGAATCACGCGCAGCTTATTTAGCGTTTGCTCATCTGTGAGCTTGGCAAAGGGCAAGGCGTTCAGGGCCCTGACCACGGCGGGCTGTGTATCGGAAGCGCCGAGACGCACGAGCGCCAGCAGCGCCGTCAGGGCCGCATCCGGCTGCGTTTCCTCCAGCGCTCTGGTTTGCCACTCAGCCACCGGATTCCGCTCGATGGCCAGACGGGCGGCATAGCGGATCGAGCGGTCAGGACTAGCCAGATGCGGCCAAGCAAAGGCCACCGCCGCAGGATCAGGTTGAACATTGTAAGCCTCCAACTTGCGGCGCAATTCCCTAGCATCATGCCCTTCCTTGTCTTTCAACTCCACAGCCGTGAGGGGGGCGGCGGGCTCCTCGCCGGAATAGGTCACACGAAAAAGATTTGCCTGCGTGCCCCGGCCACCCACGGTAAAATACATTGAGCCGTCCGCGCCGATCACGGCATCAGTCAGGTTCAGCGGCACCTTACCTGTGTTCCGCTTGAGTGATTTCGGAGCCACGAAGTTCTCCCATGAACCGGAATAGGTGGCCCCAGACGGCGTCAGATGCACCGCCATGAGGCGTCCGTATGTCCAGTCACAGATATAAAATGCCTTCTGGTATTTGACAGGAAATTTGGCACCTGTACCAAAAACCACACCGGTAGGGCAGCCGATCCCGATGTCCACTGTCGTCGGCAGGCTGTCATGGTAATACCCGGGCCACTTCGCACTGCCTTCCCGGTAGCCATGATCCCCGCCCCGCACCGCGTGAAATGCCCGCACGGGCCGATACCACGGATTACCCCAGTCCCATTCCATGTCGCTGTCGAAGCCGAACAATTCTCCATCCGCATTGAAGGCGATGTCGTAGTTGTTTCGTTGACCAGAGGAATACAGTTCCGCATTTTTCCCATCTAGGTCCATCCTCAGCACATAGCCGCCGGGCGGCTTGGCTCCCGCGCCGAAACCATTCCCGTCCTCCATGCGCTTGAGCGCAAGATCATCGCCATAGTTGCGGTGGGGCGAAGTGGTGGCCAGGTCTTTGGGCACGGCGGTGAAGTTACCGCATACCGCATAGAGCATTTTATCCGCGCCTAGCACCAACGCGTGAGCCCCGTGCTCGCCGGATCCGCCCTGCCACCCGCGCAGGAATTCCACATCGTCATAACTGTCGTTGCCCTTCGTGTCCCTGCACCGGTAGAGGCCGAATCCCTTGCTGCCGTTGCCGTTGAGGTATAGCACGTTTTCGACGAAGAGCATTCCCATGGTCTCTGAAACTGGAATTGTCAGAATTTCCGCCTTCACGCTCCTGCCGTTCTCAAGCGTGACCCGGGTGATCGGTTGGCTCCCCTGCCCTCCCAGCAGGAGGCGGCCTTTGGGATCATTGGCCATGCAAATCCAGGAGCCGTTTTTCGCGCCATCGGCCTCCAGCACATGAGCGACCTTGAATCCTGGCAGAGTGTCCAGCACTTCACCGGGATTTTCGGTCAGCGCCGCATTGCCCGGCGCAGAGCCATCTGCCGGGCCATAGGTGGCTTTGAGAATGATCAAATGTTTGCCGGCCGGTGCCGAAATCACGACCCGCCCACCTTCGTCCGCTTCCTTGGTGAGCTTCTCATCGCCAGCCTGGTATTGAACCGTCAGCTTCTTGGGAACGCCCTTTGCGGTATCACCGAACATCTCGTTGGAGGCCGGAATAGACAGGCTCTCATCCTTAACGGCAGCGCTGACTTTCGCAGTCACATCTGTAGGATTTTTTGCAGCGATGGAAACATCCGCAGTCGCTAAACCAGCGACGATAATTGTCAGGAGGGTGCGGCTTAACCGGTGTGTGGGCGTCAAACGTTGGGCAGGTTGAATTTTAAACATAACAAATAGGAGAGGAGGAGCGGGGTGGAAAAGGTGAACGGTGAAGGGCGGGAAATGTTTCATTGGCTGCGTGACCAGGTCAGAAATAAAAGGCCAATGACTGCGCCGGATTCTTACCGGCTGACGAGGCGCGGTCAGGGCTCATATCTGCGGTGATCTTTGACCCGAACTGGAACGAAGTCAGCCATAAAAAGGACCAGCAGGATTGAAAAGACTAGCAGGATTGGCTGTTCAATTTTCGTCGAGCCCCGTATAGTGGCGAGTGGCCTATCTCAGCGCAACCGCACGCCAGCCTGAGCCGTGCACTGGCGCTCACGGGCAAAAGAGGGACGTGCTCCCGCACGTCCCTCCCATTTTGACCGCTTGGCCGGCATGGCCGGCACCGGATGAGGCATAGCCTCAGGCGAGCTTCCAAGGACCGCGGTATTCGCGGGTCAGCAGCTTTGAGGCATCATCATCTCCCACGATGATCTGCTTCTCCGGATCCCACTTGATCTTGCGCCCGGTCATCATGGCGATGAGCGCGAGGTGCCCCGGAATAGCGCTGTGATGGGCCGTATTCACCGGGGCTAGGGTCCGCCCGCGGCTGCGCACACATTCAATGAAGTTTCCCCAGTGCCCGGTCGGGCTCTTCGGCAGCTGCACTTTACGAAGATCATCCGCCAGTTCCTGGTGGGTTGATTTCTCTTCAATGGTGCCATCCCCCTTCCGGTTTTTGATCAGCTTTTTGAACTGTGGATTTGAGCAGTCGAAAAAGCCGCGGCTCACCTGCACCCAGCCATCAGTGCCGATCCACCGCGTCCCCCCGCGGATGTCGTTGTGACCCCCGGCGATGATCATTTTCACACCGTTGTGGTAGGTTGCTTCTGCCCGGTATTTGGTGGCAGTATTCCAGACTTCGGTGCGCGCGGGAAATTCACCCTTGCCCTCTATTTCCACTGGGCCGCCGGTCTCGTCGCAGTCCATGCCCCAGTGAGCGATGTCACAGTGATGACCGATCCAGTCGAGGAGTTGCCCACCGCCGGTATTGTAGTTCCAGCGCCAGTTCTTATGCACGCGGGCCTCGATATAGTCTTCCATGGTTGAAGGCCCTATCCACATTTCCCAGTCCAGATTTGCCGGCGGTGGGGTGACATCGCGCTTTTTGCCGGTGCCGGCAAAATCACTGTGCCCGGATGGAAGGCCAACGTGGACTTCTGTTAGCTTGCCTATCAGTCCATTGCGCACGATCTCTGCCCCGATGCGGAAGTTATCATCACTCCGCTGCCATGAACCAGTTTGCCAGACGCGTTTATTATCGTTCACGGCCTTCACGATAGCCTGCTGCTCATGAATAGTGCGGGCCAGTGGCTTTTCACCCCAAATATCCTTGCCGTTTTTGGCCGCTTCTGTCGCCACAATAGCGTGCCAGTGATCCGGGAGGGACATGTTGATAGCGTCGATGTCTTTGCGGGCCATGACTTCCCGGAAATCCTTGAAGCCCTTGCAGTCGGTGTTTTTGTTACGGCTATTGATGGAACCCACGGCGCGCTCTAGCACGGCGGAGTCCACGTCGCAGACCGCTACCATCTGCACTCCGTCCACGTTCATGAGTTGTGAAGCGTTATGCGGCCCCTGCATCCCCCACCCGAAGGTGGCCATGACTATGCGGTTGGACGGTGCTACCGTGCCGTCTGCACCCCTCGCGGAGGCGGGGATGATCACAGGGACGGCGAGAGCGGTGGACTTTTTGAGGAATGATCTTCGGCTAGTATTCATAAAGTGAGTAGTGGTGTGCGCCCCCTGCCTTTTGCATCGTGAGCTGCGCGAGTTCATTTTTGGAATGCATATTCCGGTCTGGAAAGGAGGATTTTCTCCGCAGTTGAGGGACGCAGTGCGGTGGCTGGGGCCGCAGGGCTACTCCTTTAATTCCGCGCCGGGAGTTTCCGAAATCAAAACATCATTTTTCCAGATCTTGAGCACCTGCGGAGTCCCGTCGCTGTTCCAGTAGCGGTTTTCGCCTTCATGCTTTCCATCCTGGTAATGCGTTAGGGTTTTTTTGTTGCCATTCTCATACCACTCCTCCACGAGGCCGTGGTGGCGGCCGTCCTTGAATCCATACCGACTTTTCCTAGTGCCGTTTTTGTAACGCTCTTCAGAGAGACCCGTGAAGGGCTTTTGAGCGAGCGTGAACAGTCCCTCCTTGTATCCCAGAATACGGTAATCCACCGGCTCCATCAGCGCGGCCTCTGCGACGGCCGGGGCACTGCTGCCACCGGATCCCGGGGGCGAACAGGAAGCGATGCAGCTGACAGCAAAAATGAGCAGGTATCTCAGGTATTTCATGACTTTGTTCACACCATTCTTGTTATTCCAGATCATCGGAGGAGCGGCC
>JAYVJI010001036.1:0-4438 GCA_043769435.1 Verrucomicrobiota bacterium | reverse complement strand
GTGAGGTCAGGCCTGGGGCCCGCTGGATTTAGTGAAGTGGCTGGTCAGCCAGCGAAGCGATAGAATATCCATCACCGGGAAAGCCGCCCGCATGACCGGGCGCACGATGCGCCGCACGCTGCCATCCGCCGTGTAGAGGAGTGCCACCCACATGATGAGGAGAATGCCTGCGAACTTGAAGTAGGGAGGGACGTGGACAGGCATTCCATTGATGACATTATAGGCTTCCTCCCCAAGGAGGATGCAGCCGACGTAGCCGATAAGGATAAAAGCTGTGGGCTCGAGAACCGGGTATTTTTTCAACAGGCGGACGGCATGGGGGGCGATGGCTTGCAGCGCGAGGATCGCAAAGGCGACTCCTGTATAGATGGGCCACATGATGGGGGTGCCATCCGGGTGCTTGCCAGCCAGGCCCACGGCGGCGATGACATTGTCGATGCTCAGGCTCAGGTCCATGAGGCTGATCTGGAAAAGGGCACCGGTGAGCGTGGAGCGCACGGGTTTCACGTGGCCCGCTCCACCGGCCTGCCCGTGCTTGGTCAGGTGTGAGCACATGAGCCAAACTAGATAGCCCGCGCCGAGCCAGCGCACCCATGTGTTGCTGACCAGCCATGAAGCGACGAGGAGCGCCCCCACCCGGAAAATATAGGCACCGGCAAGCCCGAGGCGGATGGCCTTTTTCTGCTGGGCCTCCGGCAGTTCATTCGCGAGCGCGGCTATCCCGAGGACATTGTCCACAGAGAGCAGGCCCTCGATGATGATAAGCCCGGCGATGACCCAGAGGCCGGCGATGATTTCTTGTGAATCCATTCAAATTTTGCGGTGGGCCTGCCAGCAGGGACGCCCATGATGGAAAGCGCAAGGGAAGTTACGGATTCTCTGCTTCCCCGCTCATCCTCGCGCGGCTAAGGTAGTGGGTCAGAAATTTTTTGGCCGGGTCCCCGGGGAGCGGTCCTGGTCCGGACCGCGGCTCAGCATTCCCGGACTCCAAGGATCCCCCCGATGGTCTGGACGAGCCGGTCCAGCTGAAAGGGCTTGGGCAGCACGCCGACGAAGCCATGATCCCGAAAGGTTTCCATGAGCACATCATCGACAAATCCGGTTGTCAGCAGGGCTTTGATGCCGGGGAATTCCCCTTTCAAACGGGCCACGGCCTCCTGTCCTCCCATGCCGCCCCGGACGTCGAGGTCCACCAGCACAAGGTCAAAGCCCGCTGCGAAATCCCGCGCTCTGCGGTAGGCATCAATGGCTCCCTGTCCATCATGTGTGCAGTGGACGTCAAAGCCATGATTAGTCAGAATTTTCTTCACGACCGAGCAAATGGCGGCGTCATCATCCATGAAAAGAATGCGCTGCCTGCGGGCTGATGGCGCAGTGACAACCGCAGGCAACTGCATGGGCCCGGAGGCGAGAGCGGCCACCGGCTTACCGTCACCCGGCTGGCGCAGCGGCACCGGGAGCCAGAGTGTGAAAATACTGCCATGTCCGCTCTGGGACTCTATGCTGATATGACCGCCGTGGGCTCGCAGAGTGGCCGCAGCGAGGGCCAGCCCCATCCCTTCCCTGCCTGTACGGGTGGTAAACCATGGGTCAAAAATCCGCGAAAGGTGCTCGGAGGAAATGCCCTGGCCGTGGTCCCGGATGCGGATGCGCACCTGCATCGGGGAGGTGCTGTCCTCTTGAAAATTCGCCGCGTCTACAAAGACGGTGCCGCCGGAGGGCATGGCATCATCTGCGTTTTTCACGATGGCGGCTACCGCCGCAGCGAGGGCTTCTTCATCGACCTCAGCTGGCCAGAGGTCTTCCGGGATGCTGAGTGCCGGGATGGCGCGACCATTGAGCAGGGCAAATCCGGCGGCCCGCTCGAGGAGGGGCTTCAATTGAGTGGGCCGTCGCCGCAAATCCCCGCCCATGGGTGCCCGTGCGAGCGCGGCGAGACGTTGCGCAAGAGCCCCGGCACTGTTGGCAGAGGTAGCCGCTGCGGTCAGCAGCTCGCGGGCTTCCTGCCGCGGACTGGGCTGGCGCTGCAGGAGTTCCAGATTTGCCTGGAGTGAAGTGAGGGCATTGCTTAATTCCCGCGCAGCTCCGGCCATCACCCGGGAGGCAGCATCCATCCGCGCATCATGCACCCGGCGGCTCTCCCGGTCCCGGAGCAGCGTCATGTCATGGAACTGCATGAGCATGGCCTGACCCGGCACCCAAGGGATGCGGGTGATCTGGACATCCAGCCAGCGGGGGGTGCCGTCCGGGCGGGTGTGGCGGACGTCCTCCATCCGGACGGAAGAAGTGATGCTCGGGACCCGAGGGTCGTAGTCTGCACGATCAAAAAGATCCGGAAGCACCAGGCTCAGGTAACGCTGGACCAGTTCCGCACGCGGAATCCCCAAGACCTCCTCGGAAGCGGTATTCGCCTCCACTATGAGTCCATCGCGGGCTGTGACCACGATGGTCGGCTCCGGCAGCCGGTAAAACATGTCCTCATAGCGCCTGCCATGACGCAAGGACTCCCCGTCGATCCGCTCGCGCTCCCGGCGTGTGGCCAGGGCGTGTTCCGCTATGATCATCCGTCCGGCCAGGCCCGCCTCTCCCGCACTGGCGGGGTCAGGGATAAAGTCATCAAAGCCCCGCTTCAGCCATGCTTCCATCCGGGCACCGCTTTCCTCCCTCTCTGTGATCGCGAGGATGTGGCAGGAGGGGGCGTTTTGCCTGGCGTAGTGGACCAGCTCCGCCGCTTCCGGAGCAGTGAATTGATTCAGGCGCACCACTAGGCAATCCGGCGGATTCGTGCCCACTACTTCAGCGGCCCGTTGAAATGAAGCACACCACGCCGCATCATGGCCCCGGTTTCCGAGTGCCTTCATCACCGCAGCCGCCCCGGACTCCAAAGGGTCCACCACTAAGCTGCGAACGAAGTACACAGGGGAACTGGCAGGCAGGACAGCGAGAATGTCGGAATCAGTGGACAAGGAAGTCACGGGTCAGGGTGGGCGGATGGGAATATAGCGCACTTTTCCCACGCATGGCAAATGATTTGGATATCTAAACTAAAAAAAACAAAAAAGCGGGGAAGCGTGGGTTACACGCTTCCCCGCCCTGTTGAATCAGAGAAGTATGGACTCAGGCTGGGTCAGCAGCGGGAGTCGGTGGCTCCGGCGCAGCGTCTGTGGACTGCGGTGAATCGCCGCCGCCTTCAGCCGGCTTGCTCTCCTCCCGTGAAGGGGGCGGTGGGGGGCGGCGAGCCCGGATTTCCTCCAGCAGAAAGATCTCAGCGAGGCGGAAGCTGCGGCGGGCGAGTTCCCGGG
Source organism: Verrucomicrobiota bacterium (assembly GCA_043769435.1). GTDB lineage: Bacteria > Verrucomicrobiota > Verrucomicrobiia > Verrucomicrobiales > V1-33 > JAYVJI01. The sequence goes on along the minus strand of JAYVJI010001036.1, from coordinate 1,136 downwards.
CATCGTTGTCAGGGAAAAGCTCGACGCCTTCCTCGCTGACTTCAGCGAGATAGATATCCCATGCCTTTTTGCACAGATCATCTGTGGGCAGGCGGGCTCTTTCTTCTGCCTCACGGCGGGCCTGGTCCTGCTGGCGGCGTCTGGTCTCGTCTTCACGGCGGACGCGTTCCTGGTCCCGGCGGGCCTGCTCCTGCTGGCGGCGCTGGTTTTCAGCTTCCCTGCGGGCTTGGTCGGCTTCGCGGCGGGCTTGAGCAGCGGCCTGCTGCTGCTGGTTGGGATTGGCGTCACGCGGGGGGCGCTGGCCACCCTGCTGGTTGTTGCTAGGCGGATTCTGGGTGGCGGTTGCGGCGTCGGCATTGCCTGCGGGACTTCCGTCCTGCGCTGGCGCTTCCATGGCTGCGATTTCCGCCATCCGGGCTTCCGCGATATCTTGAGCGATGTCCGGTGGGACATCGGCGCTTTCGTCGACGGTTGTTTCCATATCAGATGGTTCTGCTGGGTTGGGTTGGGAGGTCGCGCCCGGACGCCCTTTGTAACGGCGTGGTCGCTTCCTGTTTTGGTTAAAATCCTGATTCATTCTAGATGTGTTGCCTTTAGGGGATGCGGCGGGCGCACTCATGGACAGTTCCCTGCGCTAGTCCAGGAGGAATTCAGAAATATTGAGGGAACGCGTAATTTCCCACCGCGGCTACCTTGCGGAATCTACCGCGGTGCCTCGATGCTCCTGAGGAGATTTCCCAGCACATCGTCCACTTTCTGGCCGCTGATGGCCAGTTCCGGAGCGAGGGCCACGCGGTGCCGGAGCACTGGCAGCACGGCCTGCTTGATGTCATCCGGGGTGACGTAGGTCCGTCCACTGAGGAGGGCGAACGAGCGCGCCGTCCGCACCAGGCTGATGCTTCCGCGGGTCCCGGCACCTAGGGTGAATCCCTGCGCAGTGCGCGTGGCCCGGGTGATCCGCACAGCGTAGGCGATGACTTCCGGACGGCATTGCACCCGCGAGGCGATCGCTTGCAGGTTCTGGACATCTTCCGGACGGCACAGCACGGGCACCTGCCCCGGGTCCAGCCCCCCGCTTCCGGTTCCCCTGCACACCTCCTCCACGATGCGCTCCTCCTCCGCCTGTTGCGGGTAGT
>JAYVJI010001035.1:0-4812 GCA_043769435.1 Verrucomicrobiota bacterium | reverse complement strand
AGTGGGAAATCTAGCAGCCATTCCGCAGGGGAATTTCAAGCGGCTTCTGGCCTACTCGTCTATTTCTCATGCCGGCTTCCTCCTGCTCGCGCTGGCTTGTGGTGGTGCAGGCGACTTTACTGGAGCGCAAATGGTCGCCTTTTACCTTGCGGCCTATCTCTGCATGACCCTCTTGGTTTTTGCGGTGCTCGTGATCATCAACCGCCTCACCGGGAGGGACGATCTCGCCGCATTCAACGGACTCTATCATCGCTCGCCATTCCTAGCATTTGCGCTCGTGATTTCCATGGCATCGCTGGCCGGAGTGCCGCTTACCGCCGGCTTCCTCGGAAAGCTAAATGTCTTCATGGCGGCCGCTGGTGCCCGGCAATGGCTAGCCGTCGGCATCGCCATCGTCTCTGCGGCGGCCGGATTTTACTACTACTTCAAGGTCCTGAAGCAGGTCTTCTGGTTCGAAAGCGAGACCACCGAAGCCATTCCGTTCGCCACCCTCACACGGGTCACCATGATCCTGCTCATCGCGGCGACCCTCATACTCGGGGTCTACCCGACGTCCGTCATGCACGCGCTGGGGCGCTGAAAAGCGGGACACTTTTCCACGCCCATTATCCGTCGGCACCTTTGCCATCGCAGGGAAGTGTAACCTCAATATGCCGGTCAATTGTGTATGGAATTTGCGGAATTTATGCTTTTTGTTGAATCCAAGGTTCAAGTTTCCACGTTGGGAAACTATGTTATCAAAATCACCAAATGGTAAGGACCGGATTATTTCACTGGCAAGGTACGGCGCGCTAGCACTTTTGGCTGCCGGATCTGCAGAGGAAGCTTCAGCGTTACAGTTGAGGACGTTTACGGCTGTGCGGCATGATCGGTTTACAGCCTTCCCTTCCGCGCCAGTGCGGAATCCAGCCTTCATCCATGCCGCCCTCGACCTCAGCGGAGTGGGATGGAGCGCAGAAGACCCACAAAAGCAGTTCACATTGATTTCCCCGCAGCACTTTGCGGGCGCGAATCATTTCCGGCCCTCGCTGCACTCCATGTTGAGTTTCCTCGCGCAAGATGGCACCGTGGTTTCGCGTCAGGTGACCGCGTTGGCGGCGATGCTGAATGACCAGGGGCAGCCGACGGATGTCCTGATCGGCACGCTGAGCGCACCCGTCGACCCCGACTCGGGCGTGGCGTCCTTACCTTATCTGAACCTGGATACAGAGGCTGCCTACGTGGGCCAGTCCCTCATCGTGCTTGGCCGCAGCGCACGGGGAGGGCGTGGAACCATCGCGGCGGTGGCGGATTTTGGCGCGGATCCCCTCACCGGAGGTGCCGGCATCAATACGACGCGGACTTATTCTTTCAGCTATCAATCCGCCGTCGGAATGGTAGATGATGCTTATGCCGAAGCAGGAGATTCAGGCAGCCCTGGACTGGTGGCAGTAGGTGGACGTGCCGCCCTTGCAGGGACGCACACAGCCGTGCTGAATGCGCTGGGGACCATCACTACGATCGATAGTCTGCTCCCGTTCTACGCAGCAAAAATCAACAATCACTTAGCGCCCGATGGTTATCACTTGACGCAGGCCACCCCAAAAGCGGTGACCCTTTCCCTTTCTCAGAAGGTTCCTGCAATAGTCAGAGCCGGCTATCCATTCGTGCTCGCATTGCCGGTAGGAAATACCGCGTTGCTGAATGAGGCGCATAATCTCAAGCTGAGCCAGCAGTGGGCTGTGCCTCAGCCGGGGGGCGTCGGCGCCGGCTCGGAATGGGTGTTGGAAGCAGCTTCTGGCACCCGGGTGCAAGCCCGGAGGGGCGGCATGACGGCAGGCGGCACCACGGCTTTTTCCATCACCGGAGCGGTGCAAAATCCGGGCTCGCTCCGCAGCACCGCACAATTAACGGCCGACGGTGTTACCCCCATCACTCATCAGTTGGATGTGCGGGTAGTGGAATCATACCGAAGTTGGAGCCGGGGTCTAATCGCTAGTGGTTTTGCAGATGATCCTGACAAAGATGGACTGGGGAATCTCATGGAATATGCGTTCGGCGGCGACCCCACCTTTTCCTCCCAAATCAGGGCGGGAACATCCGAGCCCGTGGTCCCGGTTTTCCAGCCGCTAGGCGGATCGGGCGCGCCCCGCATATCGTGGTTGCAACGGAGGGATGTTCTGGAACGAGCCCTAGCGTATATACTGGAAGCATCCGGTGATTTATCAACTGGTAGCTGGAACACGGTGACCCCGGTCTCCTCCGCAGCCACGGCAGTAGACAGCGATTTTGAAAAAATCACCTCCGTGTTGCCAGCAGCAGGACCCGATCGCGCCTTCTTCCGGGTGCGTGTCGTTCTTACAGAGGGGAATTGACTTGCGCTCTGGTTCGCCTGACAGTGAAGGCCCAGCGACAACCTCAAGGACAGCATCTGTAATAACATTGATGCCATCGACATCTATAGCTGGAAGGCGAAGAGTTCGATCTCCTGCATTTGCGGGATGTCTCTCCGGTTGCCACGCAAGTCTGCCCTGCGACTGGGCACCCACACAACAACGCTACTTTCCATGAACATCAAACTAACCGTTCTCCTGGCTGCTTCCATGGTTGCCACATTGACCGCCCAGGCTCCCAAAACCCAGCCCGCCTACACGAGCATCACGGAGGCAGGTGCTGACTATGCCGTGCAGGGTGAATACACCGGTAAATGGAACGGCAGCAAGGCAGGGTTGCAGATCATCGCTCAGGGCGACGGGAAATTCAGCGCAGTCCTGTATCCCGGCGGGCTTCCCGGCGATGGCTGGAGCGGGGACAAGGCCACACGCAAGAAGGGGGCAGGATCAACCAGCGGAGGCATGACAACGCTGACTGTTGACGGGGTGTCCGGCACCATCGCTGGGGGAAAAGCAGTGCTTGGAAGCAACGAGTTCACCCGCACGGAAAGGAAGAGTCCGACTATCGAAGCCAAGGCCCCGGCCGGCGCAGTGGTGCTTTTTGACGGAACCGATACCACTGCATGGAATGGCAACGGAATGACAGCTGAGAAACTGCTGAAGCAGGGCCAAAACAGCAAGCAAAATTTCGGCAGTTACTCTCTGCACCTCGAATTCATGCTGCCTTTTCAGCCACTATCCCGGGGCCAGGGCCGGGGTAACAGCGGCGTCTATAATCAAAGCCGTTACGAAGTTCAGGTGCTGGACAGCTTCGGGCTGGACGGCGAAAACAATGAGTGCGGCGGCATCTACACCATAGCCACACCATCAGTGAATATGTGCTTTCCTCCCCTCCAGTGGCAAACCTATGATATCGAATATACCGCAGCGGTTTATGATGCTGGAGGTAAAAAAACCGCCAACGCCAGAGTCACCGTGAAGCACAATGGTGTCGTCGTGCAGAACAACACCGAACTGACCCACAACACGACGGCATCGCCCTTGGGGGAAGGCCCGGAGCCCGGTCCCTTGCACCTGCAGGACCACGGAAATCCGGTTCGCTATCGGAATATCTGGATCATTCCACGCTGATCGCTGAGGCCTGTGACTGTTCTGCTCATGGGTGTTTCCGGCTGCGGAAAGTCCACCATCGGTGAAAAACTGGCGCTGCAGACTGGGGGCACCTTTACCGATGGTGACGGGCTGCATCCGCCGGAAAATGTGGACAAAATGTCTGCGGGGATAGCCCTTACTGATGCTGACCGCTGGCCTTGGCTCGCGCGGGTGCGGGATGTCATTCATCAGGCTTCGGAGGACGCATGGACCATCGTGGCCTGCTCAGCACTGAAGCGCGCCTATCGTGATTTTCTGCGTTCCGGCACGCCCGCGCTGCCGGTGGTCTACCTTTGCGGAACGCAGGACAACATCGCCGCCAGATTGAGTGCCAGAAAAGGTCATTTCATGCCGCCCGGCCTCCTGGACAGTCAGTTCCGCACGCTTGAACCGCCTCAGCCAGACGAGGGCATCCTGACAGTCAGCATTGAGCCAGGCCCGGATGCGGTGGTCTCTAGCATTCTTGAGGGGCTGCGCCATCACGCTTCCCGGCAAGACCCTTCCGGAGGAGCGTAATCCGCTATAGTCAGGCGTTATCGCGGGGCTTTGAGGACGCGCATTTGGGTGCAGAGGTTGTATTCGATGTCGTCGATCAGGTATTGGAGTTCTACATAAAAGGCGGCGCTGCCGGTGGCAGGGGCGTCCTGTTTGGCGGTGAGAGGGCCGACGGTGTCGATGGGTTCGGACAGCCATTTGGAGGGGCGGAAGTCGGAGCCGGGAGCAGTGGTTTTCCAGACCCGCGCCTGGCGGGGAGCGGGATGGGCAGTGACCGTCAGGACGGCGCTCCCGTTTTCTGCGGTGGTGTGTTTCCAGGCGATGTCGGGCATGGGCTGCCCGGACACTATATGGCGGACAAAGGCGGCTGAGGCATTCAGTGCGCGCATGGGGCGGCCGCCGGTTTCCTTCAGATCATGGCCGGCGTTAGGAGTATAGCTGATCCACTTGGCAGCGGGGAGGTCGTCCCAGTAAATGTTCAACGCATCGACGGTCCAGTAGGGGTCATTGGTGCCTAGGACGATGAGCTTGGGCATGGTGTATTGGGAACGGAAGCTCCAGGGGTCGGTCATTGCCCAGAGACGGCGGGCACGTTCGGTGTCAGGTGAGGGAATGAGCCCGCGGTTGGTGTAGTCGACAATTTGTTCACTGGGGGCACCGTAGCATTCCGTCTGGTGCTTCATCTGGGCCGGGGTGTTGAGAACGTCGATGACCATAGGGACGATGGCGACGAGCCGGGGGTCGCTGGCCGCAGTAAGCCACGTGGTCCAGCCGCGCTTCGAGGCGCCGCTGA
>JAYVJI010001034.1:0-6010 GCA_043769435.1 Verrucomicrobiota bacterium | reverse complement strand
GTAGGCGTGACCAATCATCATGCTGTCCAGTTCCGGCAGGAGTGCGGTGAAGGGGATGAGTTCCTCCGCCAGGAGTTCGGCACGCGTGCGCCGGATGACTGGTAATTCCTCGTGGGGATCAACGTCTGCGCTGCCGTAGGTGGGAAAGTGCTTGCCGCAGGAGAGGATGCCCTCCCTGCGCATGGCGGCATTGAAGACGCCGGCATTGCTGGTCACCTGCTGCGGGGTGCGGCCATAGCAGCGGCCCTTGAGCGAGTTATCGGCCTGATCATCGTAGGAAATATCCAGCACTGGACAGAGGTTCAGATTGAAGCCGAAGAGCCGCAGGATTTTGCCGGTCAACTCTCCATGGCGGCGGATGAGCGCCGGGTCATTTTTGTCCCGCAGGGCCTGTGCATTGGGCGGCTCCGCACCGATGAGCCGCAGCCGGGAGACGCGGCCTCCCTCTTGGTCGATGGTAATGATAGGCTCAATGTCCGACAGATCGCGCAGGTCATCAATGAGCTTCCGGAGCTGGTCCGGTGATTTGATGTTCCTGCCGAAAAGTATGAAGCCACCGGGTTGCAGCGCTTTGAAGCGCCGGGCGGTGTCGGGGTCGAGTTCAGTGCCGGGAACGCCGGTGAGAAGAAACTGGCCGAGAAATTTGGATTCCATAGAGCGCAGTCGCTAGGCGGTCTGCGGAGGTTGCGCAATGGCCAGATGACCGGCGGGGTTTGGTTACTTGCTCTTTTTTTCAAGATCCGCCAGCTTCTGTTTCAGTTCGTCGGTGGTTCGCTGGAGGGCTTCCATTTTACCAAAGGCCTCCTTCACCTGGGCAGGGACTTCATTTGGCGTCTGGATCCGGTTGAGGGCTTCAGTGGCCGCTGCGGCGAGGCGGGGCCAGGACTTGTTATCACTGGCGGTGCGCAGGAGGCCGGTGGAGCGTGGATCACCCAGCGTGCCCAGGGCGCGAACAGCTGCGGTCGCCAGATCCGGCCTGGTATCGCTGACATAGCTGGCAATGAAGGGCTGCAGGGAGGTGTCCTTGCTGTCTTGACTGAGAAAGGCCAGGGTATCAAGCGCAGCGGCGGCATCCCGGGCGTCGAGGACGCGTGGTTTTTGCTCGAGGAGCGACCTGATCCCGGCGCTGGCTTCCTGTCGGAATTGGCCGCGTGCAGCCTTCACTGCGGCCGCAGCGATCATGCCATGATAGGAAGGCCGGGTCAGCCATGGCAGGACATCCGCAGCCGGCCATGCGCCCCATGAGTTGATGATATCCGTCAGGATGACCGGATTTTTTTCCACTGCACTCAGCGCAGTCAGGGCAGCATGGGCACCGGGATGCCACTGGCCGGCGAGGGCATTGACCGCAGCGCTGCGCACGCGTTCATCCTCTTGGGTCAGCGCGTTGCTGAGCGCCTTGCGGGCTTCATCGGTGCCCGCCTGGCCTAGGGCATCGGCGGCAGCCCGCCTGATGGTGTGCTCAGGATCATTCATCAGCAGGGCCGTGAGCTTTTCAACGGAGACATGGTCCTTGCGCTCCTTGAGGATGCCGACCGCGAGCAGGCGGCTGAAGTAGTCCGCTTTGAGTTGTTCCTCTAGCATGGGAGGCGGCGGAGTGAACTCCCATTTCGCCAGCACGGTGTAGTCGGGATCGAGCCGCATCAGGGTTGGTTGCGCCGGCAGCGTGAAGGAGAAAGTCTCCTCCGCTCCGCTGACCGTGGCGCTCACGTTCATGATTTCCGCCTTCCCATCTGCGCCGGTATAGTGGAACCGTATCGGCAGCGGGAAGCGGAACATGGGTATCTTTTCATCCACCTTTTGCGTTTGGCGAACATTCACCCGTGCCTGCTTCTGTGCGGCATCCCACTCATAGGAAGCCTTGAGGTTGGGGAATCCGCCATGGTGGACCCATTGATCGAAAAACTGATCAAATGACCGCCCGCTGAGTTCCTCCAGCACATCCTGAAGATCATCCGTGCTGACTATGCCATTCCGGTGACGCTGGAGATACGCGGTGATGCATTTCCGGAAAAGGTCAGGTCCGAGCTGGCTGCGCAGCATGTGCAGCACCCACGCACCGCGGGGGTAGGCCCGGTCGTCGAATTGTTGCATGGGCTCACCATAGTCTTTCCAGACCATGGGACGGGGGTCCACTTTGTCGAGCACCCGCTGGGCCTCCTTGTGCAGGCTGTATAACATACCTTCTCGCCCGTTCTTTTGCTCTTCATAGAGCACGGTGTAGTAGCTGGCAAATCCTTCATTGAGCCAGAGGTGTGACCAGTCGCGGCAAGTCACGAGGTCTCCGAACCATTGGTGCGCGAGTTCATGCGCATCAAGGCGGTGGACCGTATCCAGCCGCTCTGCTTCAGCGGGATACAGCATGCTCGCGGCCATGAAGGTAGCACTCGTGTTCTCCATACCTCCGGCTAGGAAATCATGGCAGTAGACCTGATCATACTTGACCCATGGAAAGGGCACCCCGGTTTCCTTCTGGTAGAATTCCATGATCTTAGCGGTATCCTGAAACGCCAGCTCCGCCTGGGCTTTCTCCGAGGGCGGCACGTAGAGGGCCATGGGCACGCCGCCCGCGCTGGCCTCTATCTTATGGAAGTATCCTGCGGCGAGGGCGATGAGGTAGTTAACATGTGGCGTCTCCTGCTTCCAGTGCCATGCCGTCAATCCAGCAGCATCAGGTGACTTTGAGAGCAGGCGGCCATTTGAAATGACCTGCATTTCCGGCGGCGCGTGGCAGATTATTTCGCTAGTAAACCGTTCGTTAGGGAAATCATAACAGGGAAACCAGTAGCGGTGATATTCAGCCTCCCCCTGTGACCACGCCTGGGTGTCGCCTTCGGGATAACCCATCTCCGGGGTGCGAAAGAGGAATCCTCTGTCAGGCTGGACATAAAAGCGCACCTTCAGAGTCACCGGTTGATCCGGCAGGACCGGTTCCTTGAATGTGACCCTCAGTTTTTCTCCTGTATTGCTATGGTCGGTCACTATGGCACCCGTTGCGCCCACCTCCTCTATGGTCAGGCTCACGGCATCAAGCTCCAAGGAGGGCAGGGGACTGGCGATGGGCGTGAAGGAAATGGTCACGGTCCCGCTGACGGTTCGCTTTGTGAAATCCGGGGTGACTTCGAGGGCGAGGTTTTGGATGTCCACGAGCCGGTCCCGCGCATACTTTCTGCCAGGATATTCCTTGCCACCGGAAGGCATGAGGCACTCCTTGCCGCAGCGTCCCAGCCAGTCATGACTGGCGGCGGAGACAGAGTGAGCTAGAGTGAAAAACAGACAGGGAAGTGCGTAGCGCAGCGGAAACATGGACCGTCTTGGCACGCGGCGAAAATAGAGGCAATAGCGGGAATGAGGCACTCCGGTCCCGTGCTCGCGGGCTTGTGCGGGCGGCGATACAGCTGTTGGCAGTTCCATGTTTAAATTATCACCTGCCGTTTTTCAGGCGCTGGTCTGTCTGGTGCCCCTGTTGCCCTTGCGTGCCGCAGAGCTGAAAGCCGCCGAGCCGGAGCTTGCGGAAATCCTTCCTGATGCCGCCCTGACCGCCAGTATAAAAATAGAGCCGGCTGAGGTCACACTGGACGGACCAGTGGCGCTGGCGCAGGTCGTCGTGACCGCCATCTTGAATGACGGCACCACCGCAGACGCCACCCGGGCTGTGACCTTCGCGATAGATCCATCCGCTACGGTGACTGCCAGCGGGCAGCTGGCGCCGGTCGCTGACGGCAAGGCAAAACTGACCGCCTCCCTAGGATCTCTGAAGGCGGAATGCAGCGTGACAGTTACGAAAACCGGAGCCCGCCTCGAGCCCGACTACATCCGGGATGTGAACCCGGCGATGTCCCGCATGGGATGTAACCAGGGGACTTGCCACGGTTCCAAGGAAGGGAAGGCCGGGTTCAAGCTCAGCCTGCGCGGCTACGATCCCATCTACGACATCCGGAGCCTAACAGATGACATCAAAGGACGGCGCAGCAATGCCGCCAGCCCTGATGATTCCCTCATGCTGCTCAAGGGCAGTGGGGCGGTGCCCCATGAAGGCGGGCAGGTGATGAAGCCTGGCGACCGCTACTACCGCATTCTCCGGGCGTGGATCGCGGGCGGAATGAAGCTGCAGGTTGATTCCCCCAGGGTGACCCGCATCGACCTTTATCCGGCAAATCCCGTGCTCCAAAACATCAGCGCCCGCCAGCAGTTCCGGGTGCTGGCGACGTACGGCGACGGCTATGTGCGTGACGTGACGGCCGAGGCCTACATCGACACCGGGAATATGGATGTAGCCCGCGCTTCAAAATCAGGCGGCCTGCTCACAGCGCTGCGCCGCGGTGAGGCCCCGGTACTTGCGCGGTATGAAGGTGCCTATGCCTCGACGGTGCTCACGGTCATGGGAGATCGCTCCGGCTTTGTCTGGAAGGCGCCCCCGGCTAACAACAGGATCGATGAACTGGTCGCCGCTAAACTGGAGCGCATGAAGACGCTTTCCTCCGGGCTTTGCACGGACACAGAGTTTGTCCGCCGGGTTCATCTGGATCTCACTGGCCTGCCTCCCGTGCCGGAAGTTATTCGCAGCTTTCAAGAGGACCCGCGGGACTCCCGTTGGAAAAGGGAGAACCTCATTGATCAACTAATCGAGAGCGAGGCCTTCACGGATTTCTGGACTAACAAATGGTGCGACCTGCTCCAGGTAAATAGCAAATTTCTCGGAACCGAGGGCGTGCAGGGATTCCGGGATTGGGTCCGCGCTCAGATCAAATCACGGTTGCCTTACGATCAATTTGTCAGGACGATCCTGACCGCAGGAGGTTCTAACAAGGAGAATCCGGCGGCCAGTTATTTCAAGATTCTGCGTCAGCCGGCTGAGTTGATGGAGAACACCACCCACCTTTTCCTAGCCACGCGGTTCAATTGCAACAAGTGTCACGATCATCCGTTCGAGCGCTGGACTCAGGATCAATATTATGGCATGGCGGCCTGGTTCGCTCAGACTGGGCTCGCCGTGGATCCGGCCAGCGGGGGGCGCAAAATAGGCGGCACTGAGGTAGAGGGCGCGAAACCTCTCTTCGAGATCGTCTCCGATTTGAAAGAGGGAGAGGTCAAGCATGACCGCACCGGTGCCGTATCCCCACCAGGCTTTCCGTATCCTGTCAAAACGGAGATAAAGCCAGAGAGCAGCCGCCGGCAGCAGCTGGCCGCATGGATCACCAGCAGGGAAAATCCCTACTTTGCCGCCAGTTATGTGAACCGGCTTTGGGGCTATCTGACTGGAACCGGAATCATCGAGCCACTGGACGACATCAGAGCGGGTAACCCGCCGGGCAATCCGGAGCTTTTGAAGTGGCTCACCAGTGACTTCATTGAAAATGGCATGGATTTTCGCCACACCCTGCGGACCATTTGCCGCAGCCGGACCTACCAGCTCAGCCTCGCCACTAACAAGTGGAATGCGGACGACAAAACTAACTACAGTCATGCCATCGCCCGGCGTCTGCCGGCGGAGGTGCTCTATGACGCTATCTATGCCGTTACCGGTACCATGTCCACACTGCCGGGGGCGCAGCGCGCCGGGCAGCTGGCTGACAGCGAGACCGGAACCCCTGATGGATTTCTTGCAAATTTGGGACGGCCCGTGCGCGAGAGCGCCTGCGAATGCGAGCGTCAGAGCGACCTTCAGCTGGGGCCGGTCATGGCCTTGATTTCCGGTCCGACCGTGGGCAATGCACTCTCTGCTCCGGACAATGCGCTGGTGACCCTGACAAATTCCATCAAGGATGACAACATGCTGGTTGGGGAGTTGTTTCTGCGCATTCTCAACCGTTTCCCCACTGCTGCGGAGACAGAAATGGCAGTTCTTTCCATGAACGAGTTGGACGCGGGTCAGAAGATTCTCGATAGCGATCTGAGTGCCATGGAGGATTCGATGAAGCCTCAGATCGCGGCGCTGGAAAATGCAAGGCTCCAGGCCATGGCCTCAGCTGAGGAGACTCTCAAAAATTACGAAGTGGAACTAGCGACG
>JAYVJI010001033.1:0-3816 GCA_043769435.1 Verrucomicrobiota bacterium | reverse complement strand
AGGTAGGCCACGCGGTGGCCCAGCACATGGAATTGCCGGGCAAAACGGTACTCGAACCCGGACTCCGCCGGGAACTCTCCCGCCTGCCGTACCTTGTTCATGTCCTGCACTCCTGGGTTCAGCGAATAGCCCGGCCAGTGGGACGGCGGGTGTTGGTGGATGTAGTGCGCGGGCACGTCCGTCGGCTCGCGCAGTTCTCCGCCATAACCCCGCAGGGAGACCTGCCCCAGCACCGGGTCCGCCCGCAGCACGGCGAGGCACTGCGTGAGCATCCGGCCCGGGGTGAGGAACAGCCAGTCGTCTTCAAAATGGAACAGGTAGCGGGTTTTTACCTGGCGGAAGAGTTCATTGAGCGCGCCGGCGTGGCCGCGGCCTTGGTGGATCATCAGGCGGAGAAATGGGTAGCGCCGCGCCACTTCGGCCAGGTTTGCGGCAGAGGAGCCGTCGTCTATGGCGATCCATTCGGCGATTAGAGCGCGGTCTTCCAGGTTCTGGAGCAGCGAGTCCATCGTCTGGATGAAGAGCGGCAGGCGACGGCACATGGTGACAGTGGCGGTCAGCAGGGGAAGCGGTTCCTGGGGCGCGACAGCGGGCAGCGGGGCGTCCTCCGGCGGAGGCGGGCCTTCCGGCTCCGGGAGGCTGGCGGGGTGGAATACAGGGAAGCTCTCGCCTTCCCCGGCCCACGGTTCATACGGCAAGGGCGGCATGGCTGAGGCGCTGGGCGGTTGGGGCCGGTCCCCGTTCCGCCAGCGGATGCGGAAAGAGGCCATTGAAGGGGTAATCAAGGAGCTGAGGCAGGTCGGCTTCGCCCAGAGCAAACGCCCCGGCGGGCCACACGGCGCGCACCTCGGCCAGAGAAATCCCGGCGTGTTGCCAGCAGGGCAGACGTCCAAGAGCGATAGCCTCTGCCGCGATCATGTGCAGCCAGTGGGCGAGCTTATCGCGATTTCCCACACAGGCATCCAGGCCGGTGTCCTCGGCGGTGCCGGGTTTCGGGTTCCAGCCGGGGTGCAGTTGCTGCGCGGTGCCATTGAGAAGCGTCTGGCCGGCGGGCACATGGATGAAGGGCAGGCCGGGCGCATACTTCCGCCAGTGCCACCAGTAGCGGGGATTCGTCCGCCCGCTGATGTTGCTGCTGCCTTCATCCTGCCCGGCCAGCCACCACGCAGGGCAATACACGTTCCAGTCCCGCCGCTCGTGGGCGATGCCCAGTTGGTGGTCTATGTGCCACGCCCCGTGCGCCATGTAGTCCGGCGCATGCAGGACGTGCTGCAGGTAGCGCGCGAAGACCCGCCGCCGCAGGATGAAGGCGTGCGTGCGGTTCACATTCACCCCGCGCAGCACGAATGGCCGCCCCGTCACCGGCAGCGGCTCTTTCAGATGCTGCCCTCCGAGGTAAATCTGGTCCCAGTCATCCGGGGCCTCCCGCAGCAGCCGGTCCAGCATCTCCTTCGCCTGCGGGTGGAAGCACACATCATCCTCCAGCACGCACAGCATCTCCGTCCCGTCCATCACCGCATCCTGCACCACCCGCACATGGCTCATCAGACAACCCCATGCTCCGTTCCCCGCTTTCCACCACGCCGGCGCAGGGCACCAGTCACCGGGGACAGCAGTTTGCCATGTGACGGCACCATTGGCTGCGAACGGCAGACGACACCGCGCCTCCACCGCCGCCCGGCGCTCGTTTTTATAAGGGAGATTGATGGCGGAGATTTTCATGCAAATGATCTACCTATATAATTCTGAAATTAGCTGGATAATTTTTAACTCAGTATCAGGATCAAGCTCGATTCGCTTGGCTTGCCCTTCTGTCAAAATAGTCAACCGACAGGAGTGGTGCTCGTTTACCACCGTGCATGTCTCAAGCGGCAGCCAGAGCGACTTTTCATCACCAATTTCAGAAAATAGAAGGAACCGATCAACAATATGAACAGCAACTGGAAATAGCACGCAGCGGCCATTATAATAAAAATCTGAACTATTGGATATAAATCTCGAATTTTTGGGACGACTGGCAAAAGCCAAGCGTTCGCTTTGAGCAATGGTGCTTAGATCAAACGGCACTACAACGCAATATGTGCAAACTGCCATGAATAACACCACGAAACAGATGACTGCCCACGTATTCATGTTCAAGTAATTGTTACCAGTTCCAAGAATGACAGATTCCAGCAACGCATCCTTCTACAGTGAAGTAGGTATTCCACTCATCATTGCCGGGATAGGGAAAATCCTGCATTGTGCATCCGCCTGAATCGCATTCAAAGCAAGCCTTGCTTACTTTCTTTGCTGTGCCCGACACCGAAAGTGATCCTAATTTCCATTCCCATTCGCCGAGCCAAGTTTTGCGCTTAACCTTTGCTTCTGCGTAGGCACTGATTGAAAACGACATTCCGACATTGATACAGCCTGCCCCCTCTTTTTTATCGCATTGTTCACGGAACTCTATTGAGCCGGAACCATCAATAGAACCAGACCCTTTGACACCTGCGAATGCCGTCATTTTGAAACCTGCACCTATGTCTTGATCTTGGATTCCAAAACCTCCGGTAACACTCAACTCGCCTTTCATTTCGATTTTCCACGAACCGACGGTCCCCTTTTTCCACTCACCGTCCTTGCAGCAATAGTCACAAGTCTCACCCTCGAAGCCAGCACTGAATTTCGCGGAAATTTCGAGTTTTATCTGCCAGCCGACCTTAGCACCTAGTCGCCCCTCGAAATACGGAAATTTGAATTGAACTGGAGCTACGGTCGTCTTATAGCAGTTCTTCTTTTTTAGTCTTCCCGCCTCATCATGCCATGCGAGCCCAAGAAAATCAAAACCATTAGACGTGGCATTAAAAAGAAAACAATACAAGTTCATTCCTCCTCTGCTTCCGAGCGGGTCGCGATTTAACCACCGCCCCACAAGTGAATTATAATACCGGTATCCATAGCAATACATTCCAGTATGTTCATCAAGTATCTCGTGGTGAAATCCAATTTGGAAGCCTATTGAACTCTGATTTTGGAGTGCGTTGGAATTATTATAAACTAATCGTGTGCCAAACGTATTAAAAGAGAATCTTTCGATTACAAAGCCTGCATTGTCCAACGCTACTGTGGGATTCAGTGTGTCGCTGATTACATATTGGCAAGTTACATGCCCAGTGGTGGAAAAGCTGTCGTATCTATGGTATTCCCAGCGATCGTGAAGTCCCCAAAGATGCTGCACGGCGACGGTCAGGGAGCCGTTGTTTTCCTCATTGCGCTCCTCCACGGCGCGCCAACTGCGGTTGTAGTAAAAGTGACGCGGCTTGGCAGCACCGCCGAGTAGTGTGGTTCGCCGCCAGAGGCCGTCGTATTTGTAAATGGCGACGATAGACCCGGTGTCGCGGTTCCTCACAGTGGTGAGCCGGTTCCAGGCGTCCCATCGCAGTTGGTAAGCATCCTGATTGGCTCCGAGGTCTCCGGCGGGCATGACGCGCATGTTGCCGTTGGCGTCGTAGGCGGTGAGGTCGCTGGTGAGGTGGCCATGGCCGGTGAAGGGGCTGCCTTCGGTGGTGCCGGATTGGGTGATTTGGTTGAGCGCATTGTTCACCCGGCGGTGGTCCAGCGCGATGGGGCCGTCGGTGCGGACGGTGTAGGCCTGCCAGTTGCCGGCGGGGTCGTAGGCGAAGTCTTCTTGGCGCTCCGGCGAGTTGATGGTGCCGCTGGTGAGGGTGCCGCGCTGGCGCTGGGTGATTTGGTAGAGTCCGTCGTAGGCGTAGCGTTCGTCGTGCAGGGTGATGCCGGGGGTGAGCACATCGCGGGTGAGGCGGTTGCCGGCGC
>JAYVJI010001032.1:0-5966 GCA_043769435.1 Verrucomicrobiota bacterium | reverse complement strand
GCCGGTGAGGGTCAAGATGCCGTCATCGTCGGTGAGGCTGCTGCCGCCGGTGTTGCCGAAGGTGGTCGCGCTAAACACGGCGCCGGCCTGAGCGATGATGTAGTTGCGGCGATCGCTGACGTAGGTCTTCACCTGTGCGAGCTGCGCGGCATTCACGGTGACGCCGTTGGCGATGAGCGCATTCGTTAGCAATTCCATGCGGGCGTTGAAGGTCGCGGGCACCATCGGGCCGTTGGCGGCATCGAGCAGGGCGCACCAGTAGGCGCGGCGAAAGGCGGGCTGCGTGCGGAACTTTGTCGCCAGCACGTCACCGGGTGCAGCGCCGTCGAAGTTGGAGGTGTTCTGGAAAAGCCCGGCCGTGGCGGTATCGGGCGCGGGATTGGCGGAGCCATCAGGTCCGAATCCAAAGTCCATGTCCCATGCGAACATGGCCCACTGGCCGTTCACGGGTTTGTAGGCATACATGTTCTTGCCGTAGCTCCAGCCCCATGTGTCCCAGTTGCCGACGATGCGCTGGATGGCGAGCGCGCGGCTCCATGAGTCCTGATCCACGAGCGGATTGAGCGTATTGTAGAACACCGGATCGGTCGCGGAGGTGCCGGCATTGATGCCATCAATGAGCGTGTGCAGTGCCGCGTAGTCGTTGCCGCTGCTCACCGAGCGCGCGGCCCAGCGGTAGCGGTAGGTGCTGGTCTTGTGCTGTCCGCCGGACAAGGCGCGAGCGAGCACGGACCGCGTGATGGCTTGGAATCCGGCGTGGTCGTCGTTGTATTCGATCCAGTCCTGCGCCTTGTAGAGCGGGCCGTCGCTGTCGCCGGGAAAGTGTTCGTCGAGGAATTCGCCGTTGGGCTGCTGGGTGTCTTCCATGACCTGATGGCGGCGCACGCCGTTGACGTAGACATTCACAAAGCGCCGGTGCACGGCAGGCGAGCCGATGCGCCGCGCGATCCACCACGCGGCCTGCTCACGGATTTGCGATGGATCACTGCCGAAGGTGCCGGGGCCGCTCCAGATCATGTCGGTCTCGCCGAGATAGCGGTCGTCGGTCGGGACGGTGACCGTGTAGTCGCAGGCGTTGCCGGTGGGGGAATTGAAGCCGCCAGTGTGGAAGGGGCTGCCGGAATACATGGCCCCGGCGTTGTAGATGACGCGGTAGTCGCCGGCGACGAAGGTGGCATCCAACTCCGCGTTACTGTTCTTCAGGCGGTTGCTCCATGTGTTCGCCGTGGCTTGCGTGAACCACAGCCGGTAACTGGTGAGCGCATTGCCGGCAGGCTGGGTTTCGCCCCAGCGGATGAGGGCTTCGCTGCTGCCGGGGAAGACGGAGGAGATGGCAAAATTGTCGAGCGCCGTGATGGTGAAGGCGGCGAGCGAGCCTGCGGATTGCGCGGGAATTTCGCCGCTGAAAAGCCCGGCACCGCGCCGCTGCATGATCACGCTGGTCACGGACGCAGAGGGATCGAGGCGATAGTTCAGCAACGCCGCGCCGACGCCTTCAGGGTCAGTGAGCGTGGCATAAACGGTCGCTGCTTGTCCGGGCTGCGGCAGCACGGGCAGGTGCGTCACGCTGGAAATGGCCGGGCCGGCATTCGCTGTCGCACGGCTGTTCACCGCGCCGGGCGTGCCGCAGACGATGGTCCCGAGGATGCTGCCGGTGGCTTCCAGATAACCGCCGTGCAGGCGCAGGACGATCTCGGGATGCCCGCGCAGATACTTCACCTTCGCCCGCAGCGTGTAGGTCTGGCCGGTGGTGGCCGTGGTGGTCAGGGTATTCATGGTCTTGTTGCCCGCAAGATCGCCGCGGCCTGTGGCGCGCAGTCGCAGCGCGGCACCGGTGACACCGGATGCGGCTTGCACGCTGCTGTCGAGGTGCGTGCCGTTGGCCACCCAGTTCGTTAGGCCGGATTCAAAGCCAGGATTGTTCACAAGGTTCGTGGTGGTCGTGGCGCGGATGAGTTCCACGTCATCCACGAGCGCCTCGCCCGTGCCGAGCAGATAGACTTCAAGGCGGTTCGCGGTGCCCTGACCATTGTCGGCGATGCCGGTGCGCTCGATCGTCACCCAGCCGGCTTCGGCGGACTCGTCGCTGTCGGCCCAGTTGGACGCGAGATTCCCGTCCGCGCCGAGGTCGCGCCTTTCCAGAGAAGAACCACCGCCATCGCTGTCGCGGCCCCAGCGCCCGCCGGTGCCGTAGGTGACTTCGTCCACCAGCGACCAGACCGTGCCCGTGCCGTCGGGATCGGCTGAAGGGTTTTCCAGACGCAGCCGCTCGCCGCTGCCTTTGTTGAGGGACCCGGTGAAGGAATTGATCGCCAGCGCCGCACCGTGGGCCAGCATTGTGCCAGCGGGAATGGTGTAGCTCACACCACCGCTGAGCCGCCACCCGCCGAGCTTGGCCGGAGCACCGGATGAATTTGTGATCTCTACGAATGGCAACTGCGCAGAGCCGGGCGGCGGGTTGTAAAAGATTTCGGAAATCCGCCGAGGTCTTCCGCCCACGGCAGCTTGTTGGCAATCTCGATAAACTCAAGGTTTCGCAGATCCACGCGGGCTGCGGGGTGATAGTTGATTTCTGAAATGACAAGGCCTCCGCGGCGCGACGCCGGGCCGAGCGGTTCGCGCGCGCCGCGCACGAGGGCTATGGGCGCGGGATTGCCGCTGAACGTGGAGCCGGTGAAGCCCGTGTTGGAGGGCGCGGACATGGGATTGCCCGTCGCGTCCTGCACGCCGGCGATGGTGATGGTGTAGGCCGTGCCGGCAACCAGCGTGCTGGTGAGGAGGAAATAACGGTTCGCCGATGGGCCGGGCTGAATGCCGGTGATGGTCGCGCCATGGTTCAGCGTCCATGTGCCGGTGGCGGTGTTCACGGCTTCGTTGAAGGTGACGAGCAACATGCCCGTGCCCACCTGCTGCACGTTCACCACATGGGCCGGATCGTCCGTCACGGTGAGCGTCGCCGCATTCGAGAGCACGCCGCCGCAGGCATTGTAAGCGATGCAGCGGAACTGCGCGCCGTGGTCGCTGAGCTGCGCACTCGGGATGGTATAGGTCGCGCCCATCGCGTCGGGAATATCCACGCCATTGCGCTGCCAGCGGTAGCTCGCGCCGGTGAAATCATTGAGCACGACGGTGAAGCTGGCGGCACCGCCATCCCCCACGGTCATGCTGGCCGGCTGGGAGGTGATGCTGGCCAAAGTGCCACTGCCGCCGGGAATAAAACTCGCGTAATGCGCCGCGATGGCCGCAGCGGGAATGGCGTCGCTGTAGATGGCGACTTCATCCGTGGTCCCCTGCGTGCGCTCGCTGCCGGTCGGAGTGGAGGCGGCGATTTGGGCCGTCAGGCCCGTGACTCCGACCAGCGCGCCCACCCGGGTGCCGAGCGACACGCCATTCAAATAGCACGTCGCAGCGCCTCCGCCTTCAAACACCACGGCCACATGCACGAGGCGTCCGATGAGCGACGGCGTCACCGGCCACTGCGTCACCGCCGCGCCATTCCAAAGCTGGATCATGTCGCCGCTGGTGTGGGTGTGCAGGCTGTAGCGCGTGGCGGCGGCGCTGCGCACCGAGAAAAAGCACGGACTGTCGGCAGCGGTGGCTGTCTGATAAAGCCACGTCTCAATCGTGCCAGTGCCGTCGGTGAAATCCCAGCGCGGATCCTTGGTGAGATTGATGTGCGAGTTCCTGTTCCCTACGTGCGCCTGCGTGCCGACGATGCGGGCGAGCGTGGAGTCGAACGCCAGCGTGCCGCTCACCGTGCCACTGTTGGCCGGTGTGATGATGTTCGGAATGGCCGTCGTCGTCGCGCCATCCATAGGGAAGTAGGCGATGAGCGATGGCTCGGCCTGCACGGCGGCGCGATAACACGCCGTGGCCGGCGAAGGTCCGGCGACCGTGAGCGTGGCCGGATTCGATGTCGTGGTGCCGAATGGGTTGGTGACCGCGCAGATGAAGCTCGCGCCATTGTCCGCCACCGTGGTGCTGCTCAGCGTGTAAGTCGCGGCCGTAGCGCCGGGGATGTCCGCCGTGTTCTTCTTCCACTGATAACTCACCGCTCCCGTCGCCGAGACGCTGAAGCTCGTGCCGCCTGGTTCCACGACCGAGGCATTGGCCGGCTGCGTGAGGATGACCGGCGGGCCGGAGGTATCCACGACATTGAAATAAGTGAACGCTGCGCCCGCCCTCGGTGCGCCGGCCTTATAGACGAGGCCCACGCGCGAGTTCGTAAAGCTGGACGTGTAGTTCAGCGCCACGCCGCCGATCTGCGTCCATGCATCGCCGGGATTCACCTTGAAGAAGAAGTTGTAGAGGTCGCTCGCGCCATTTTCCGAGACCGCCATGCGCAGGATCACGCGATCCACCGTACTTGCGACCGCCACGGAGGCATTGGGATTGTTGTCCCCCAGCCCTTGGAGACGCACCGCGCGGTTGTTCGCGTCCCACACATCGAGGCCGAAGGAAAAATCCGGCCGCGCATTGTCCGGCCCGCCATAAAACGTGAGGCCCGCCACCTGCGTGCCGGTCGTGGCGTCATTGATGCGCACCTCCGTCTCCGCCGCCCACGAACCACCCGTGACCAACCCCGGCGGGATCGCCGTCCACGCGATCGGCGCATTCGCTCGCGCCCCCCACATGTCCGTCGCTGCCGTGGCGGAGAAATCGAGTTCGTCATTCACATCATCGAAAGTGACGGCCGCCGTCGCCGGCAGTGGCACATCTAGGAACACCGCCGGATGGAGCGCCACTTCGTCAAAGGTCGTCTGCACCGCCGCCGTGAGCGGCTGCACGCAGAGCAGAAGGCAGAGAGAGAGAAATCGTTTCATGGGGGGAGGGAGGCGGTAATTTATCTTCGAAGAATACGCGATGATGGTCCACTCTGGGAAGAGCAACAATCCAACCCTTCCCTGCAAAAATCCTCACCCCCAAAACAAAGCCCCGCCCGGCAAGTGCCGGACGGGGCTTCAAAAAGTCATGTCAGCATCAGGCGCGGCGGCGGCGCAGCAGACCGAGGGCGGCTATGCCTCCGAGCAGCGCGGTGGAAGGCTCGGGGATCGGCACTGGATCAAATGCGATGCCCGTGAGTTGCCGGTTCTGTGTTGTGCTGGTTAGATTGAGCACGATGTTGCTCGTGCCCGCGCTGACATCATAGACATGGTAGGCGAGGCCGTTCGCGAAATGATCGTAGCTAGAAGCCTGCGCCCCGGAGCCGTCATTCAGGGACAGATCATACTGCGTGCCTTCATTGTCTCCAGAAGCCACCAGAAACGTGATGCGGTAACCGACGGAAGAGGAGCGTGCGATCGTCCATGTCTTCGGGCCGTTAGAATTTGCCAGCAAAGGAACGGCCGTGGGACTTCCACCGACGGGGTCCTGCATCATGCCGAAGTTCCCATTCCCGGACCACATGCCAAAATTGATGTCTACCGTGCTCAGCGTGATGGGGGCAGGCAGGGCGTAGGCGTTAAACCCGTTCGCGTTGCTAGCATCGTAGGGCTGGGTATAAACATTGTCCGCCTGATTAATACCAAAGACGACGTAACCGGCGGTGCCATACTGCATATCAGTTTCCAAGGTGGCTCCCGTACGCCAGTTGGCTCCGGTAGTGGAGTCGACGCCGACAAGGGTGACAGCGGCTTGGCTGATACCGGCAGCAAAGAACAGGGCGGCACCTGTAGCGAGTGATTTTAAATTCATGGTGTGGATGGAATTGGTTTCTGGTTCGATATGGAATGACCGTCTCGAGTGAGCGATACGCAGAAGGGCTGTTTATGCGGGGCGAATCGCGCCGTCAAGATTCTCCACCCGGACGATCTCCACCAATACCCCGCAAAAATCCCACACCCGCCTGCGGGTCAGTGCCGCTGGCGGTAGTCCGACGGGGTGATGCCGATCCAGCGTTTGAAGGCGCGGGAAAAGGTCATGCCGTCGGTGAAGCCGACGCACGCAGCGATGACGTCGAGCTTGTC
>JAYVJI010001031.1:0-2151 GCA_043769435.1 Verrucomicrobiota bacterium | reverse complement strand
ATCCCTGCCTGCACCCCAGCGCCACTCACCCAGTGCGGCAGCATTCACATCCGTATCAAATGCCACCGGAAGGCCAAGGCCCCGCGTGATAGTGCCGGCGAAATCTGTGTGCTGCCAGCCAGGCTTTGGTGTGGTCATTATGAATCCATAATCGGCAGCGCTCCGTCCCACACCTGCCGGGCCGAAGGTGCCTATCCCCACACCCGCCAGGACACCATGATCCAGCGCTGCCTGCCTGAAATACCGGAGGCAAAGATCCAGCGTTTCCGCCGGGGAAGTGGTGGGGATGCGCGTGACGCCGCGCAGGTCATCCGGCCCGCTTCCCACGGCGAGCACGAACTTTGTGCCGCCTGCTTCGATGGCGCCGTAGAGGCTCGCTGCTCCGCTCGCGCTCATGTCAGGCGGGGCGGCTCAGCCCCAGGTTTGCATAGATCTCACGCGTAGCGCTGGATTGATTCAGCGTGTAGAAATGGATGCCGTCCACGCTGTGATTCAGGAGGTCTGCACATTGCTCCGTCGCATAGTGAATGCCCACGCGGCGCATCGCCTCAGCATCTCCGCCCGCCCGGTCCAGGGCCTTGAGCAGCCGCGCGGGGATGTTAGCGCCGCCACTGAGTTCCGCCATCCGGCCTAGGCTGCTTAAATTCGCTACCGGCATGATCCCCGCGATGATGGGCACCTTGATCCCGATGCGCTGACACCTTTCCCGGAAGTCGTAGAAGGCATGGTTATCAAAGAACAACTGCGTGCAGATGTAGTCAGCGCCCGCGTCGATCTTGGCCTTCAGATAGTCCAGCTCCCGGAGCCGGTTGGGAGTGGCAGGATGCCCTTCCGGAAAGCCCGCCACGCCGATCCCGAAGCCGCGCGCCCGGTCCGCATGTCCGCCGCGCTTTCCGAACTCCTGAATACACCGGACCAGATCCTCCGCATAGGGCAGGGCATCCTGCAGGTGGTCGTATCCCTTGGACTGATCTCGCGGCGGGTCTCCGCGCAGGGCGAGTATATTCCCCACGCCCGCAGCGGCATACCTCGTTAGGATGTCCTCCATCTCAGCTTTGGAGTGCCCCACACAGGTAAGGTGTGGCACCGGTTCCAGCTTTGTATGCTGCTTGATCCGCACCACCAGATCATGTGTCAGTTCCCGCGTGGATCCCCCGGCCCCATACGTCACACTGACAAACGCCGGGCTGAAGACTTCCAGCTGGCTGATGGTTTCATAAAGCCGGGCCGCTGCTTCAGGGGTCTTCGGAGGGAAGAACTCGAATGAAAACGACGGACGGTGCTGGGCTAAAATATCGGAAATGTGCATGGCCTTGAAAGTGGCCACTAGAGCCGGACTGGCGCGGTGAGCAAGCCCGAGCGCCATGCAATTTTGCCAATTTACGGCAGCGACACCGGCAGCGCGGCGTCACTGCACCGCCTTGCACCAACCCGTTGGCGTTGCTTGGAATTTACGCCGGTTATTCATAGTAGCTCCGTTCCGTCGCTGCCCTGGGCCACAGGATGGGATGCGGATGGTGACCGGCGGCGGGATTTCGCTCCTTTCGCTCCTGTAATGCGTTGAGTAGTTTCCCTTGTCTGCGGGACTTCATCTGCCAGTCGGGGGCATGACTTGTTACCCATGTTTATTCATTCCTTCGCTACTTTCCCTGCTCACCGCGCTGTCAGTCCGGGCACAGGAATATGACGTCGTGATCTACGGCGGAACTTCAGGAGGGGTGGCCGCGGGTATCCAGGCGTCGCGCATGGGCAAGAAGGTGGTCATCATCGAGCCGACGAAGTTTGTGGGAGGGCTCACCACGGGCGGGCTGGGAGCCACGGACATCGGAAACAAGCGCGCCATAGGCGGTATTTCGCGCGAGTTTTACCATCGTATCTGGCAGCACTATCAGCGGGCGGAAACATGGACCCGTGAGACGCGCGAAAAATACTGCTCAGGGAAGCCGCACGGCAACGCGGCAGACGAGGAGACCATGTGGACCTTTGAGCCGCATGTGGCCACGAAGGTCTATGCTGATATGATAGCGGAGGCGAAGGTTCCCGTCATCCATGGGGAACGTCTGGACCTCCGCAAAGGTGTGGAGAAAGCCGGCAGCGTGATCAATGCCGTCCGCATGGAAAGCGGGCGCACCTTTACCGGGCGAGTCTTTA
>JAYVJI010001030.1:0-15350 GCA_043769435.1 Verrucomicrobiota bacterium | reverse complement strand
AGGTAGGGCTCACCAGCCTTTGGGGCAGGAATGAGTGATTCATTTTGAGTGCGAACTGGAATTAACCCAATTCCCAATTCCCAATTTTTCATAATCCTGTCGTTCCAGATACGCAAAAGTGGACGTTTTTCATTTGCATCTGCGGGGGTGGAAATCCATTAGCCTAAATGCCTGCACGTCCCGTTCCCACCAAAGCCCAACTCACCTACGCTGACCTGGATACGCACTACCCGAATGACGGGACCAGCAATACCCGAATAGGCGGAGCCTGCGACACTTATGTGAACCAATGCGCCATCCGGATGAGCCGGGCACTAGCTGGCGCAGGTTTTCCGCTGGGAGGGAACTACACCAAAAAGTACGGTCCGGTTTGCACAGCTGATAACATCACTCATGCCCGCGGCGCCAAGGCGCTGGCGGATTCCCTGTTCAAAGTCCTGGGCCATCCTGAAAGCCTGACCAGTGACTCCAGTGCCGCGATCGATGGACGAAAAGGAATCGTATTTTTCCATCCACAGAAGGACGTTGTCTCCACGCACATCGACCTCTGGGATGGCACCGGGACCAAAGGGTATAACCCCTTCGGCTCGGGCTCCGCTAAGGTCTGGTTCTGGCCATTGCCATGAATAACCGGCGCTGTGTGCTGGCCGAACTCCTGGCGGCGTTACAAAAAGAAGCGAAAATTATACTGTGGCGCGGCGATTCCTCGTCTACTATCAAGGCTCTCAGCCACCTTACTTTTTTTACATTATGCCAGATTACTCACGCACCAGCCGCGGGGAGGGACCGTCCAGGCCTCCACAACTGCCCGGTGCTTTCCACAAGGCTAAACCCATTGCGCTGGGTGTAGCAGGGTTACTTGTCTTCAGCGCCCTGAACAGCACATGGTACACTGTCCCGGCGGATTCACAGGCCATTTGCCTGCGGTTTGGGAGCATCCTAGATGGCGTGGTGGAGCCTGGGCTTCACTTCAAACTGCCATTCGGAATAGATGAAGTCCGGACGGTCGCAGTGAAGCGTCAATTGAAGCTCGAATTTGGCAACTCAGATCGCCAAGTGGATGCCTCTAATCCTTTCCAGTATGGGGAAGATGACCCGGAAATTGTGAAAAATATAGTCACGGGTGACCTGAATGCTGTGCACTTGGAATGGGTGGTGCAATACCAGATAGGAGATCTCAAACGCTATCTTTTTCATACCCGGAATCCGGAGGACACTCTGCGTGATGCTTCAGAGGCAGTGATGCGTGAGGTGGTGGGCGACAGGACGGTGGATGAGATCCTGACTATAGGGCGGACGGAAATGGAAAGCGAGGCGCAGAAGCATCTTTCCAGCCTAGCGAATCTCTATGAACTGGGCATTTCCGTCGATCAAGTCCAGCTGCTGGGGGTCAATCCTCCTCCGCAGGTCAGGGCATCCTTTGACGATGTGAATCAAGCGCAGCAGGAGCGGGAACAAAAAATCAATCTGGCCCGGGCGCAATACAACAGCGCGGTGCCGTCCGCCCGCGGTGAGGCGGAAAAAATCGTTAGCGAGGCAGAGGGAAATGGGCTCAAACGCACCAACGAGGCGATGGGCGACGCCAACCGCTTCAGTGCTGTATTCACCGAATACGCGAGGGCTCCGGAAATCACCAGGCGCCGACTCTACATGGAGACGATGACTGAAGTGCTGCCCCGGATGGGCCGCAAGGTTATCCTGGATGAAAACGCGCGCAATGTCCTTCCTTTTCTCCCGCTGAATGCGGAACTCGTCCCCCAAGCACCCGCCCCTAACACATCCTCCTCTGTCCGATGAAACGATTTATCATTATCCCTGCAGCGCTGGTATTGGCGGTGCTCACCTATGCCTCCACCTACGTCCTCTATCCCGCTGAGCAGGCCATCATCACCGCATTCGGAAAAATCGAGGGGCAGCCTGTCACCGAGCCCGGACTTCACCTGAAGACTCCGTTCGTCCAGAATGTGAACCGCATCGACCGGAGGGTGCTGGAGTGGGATGGCGTCCCGTTGCGGATGCCTACCCGCGACAAGGTTTACTTGGAGATCGATACCTTTGCCCGCTGGCGCATAGCGGATCCTGTGAAGTTCTTCCTCGCCGTGCGTGATGAGCGCACTGCACAAAGTCGGCTTGATACCATGCTGGGCGGAGCGACGCAGGGAGAAGTGGCCCGGCACGACCTAGTGGAACTCATTCGCACGGACAAAGAGCGCAAGGCTCCTGTGGCCGCGCCCTCGGCGGCAGGGAGCATGCCTACGGCTCTGAACGCGCTGCCCGCCATAAAAGACGGGCGGAAATCCATCGCTGCCGAAATCGTGAAAGCCGCCGCCCCGCGCCTGCTCCAGGATTTCGGAATTGAGCTGATGGATGTCCAGTTCAAGCGGCTCAACTACAGCCGTGAAGTGCAGGCGAAAATCCACAGCCGCATGAGCAGTGAACGCTCCCAGATCGCCGAGCGGTTTCGCTCCGAAGGCAAGGGCGAGGCTGCGAAGATCGAAGGCGAGCGGGAACGGGAATTGAAGCGCATCCAGAGTGAGGCCTACCGCCGGGTCCAGGAAATAACCGGCAAGGCCGATGCCGAGGCTACCCGCACCTATGCGGCCGCCTTCAACTCCAGCCCTGCTGCTGCGGACTTCTACAACTTCACGCGCACACTCGAGACTTACAGCAAGATCACAGATCCTAACATCACCGTGGTCCTTTCCACAGACAGCGAGATCTTCCGGCTCATGAAAACACTGCCCCCAGCTCCCCCCATGGGAAATCTCCCGCCTGTGGTGCCAGCACCTGTGGTCCCCGCTCCAGCGGATCCGGCAACTACGGTGCCAGTGCCGCCAGAGGCCAGCCAGGCAAAATAATCACCCGGTCGTAATAGACAGGACAGGCTAAGTAGCTCACGCCCGCTACGCTCAAGACGCAACGAACGCAGAATCGGAAAAGGAGCCCACTTTCTCCCTCGCTTTCTTAGCGTCTTTGCGTGAGCCCCCTTTCTCCTCCTTTGCGTCTTAGCGTCTTTGCGTGAGCCCTCTCCTCCTTTGCATCTTAGCGTCTTTGCGTGAGCCCTTATCCTCCTTTGCGTTTCAGCGTCTTTGCGTGGGCCCCTTTCTCCTCCTTTGCGTCTTAGCGTCTTTGCGTGAGCCCCCTCTTCTCCTCCGCCTTTGCGTTAGCGGCCTTGCGTGAGCCGCCCATCTAGACCGGCGCGGGGCGTGATCCAGGAAAATAGAAGCGATGAGGCAAAAATTCCGGATTTTCTGCTTGTGAAATTTTTCACAAGCAGATAACAAGTTGAGAAAGCACAGCGCTGCGATACCCGCAGAAAGTGCCATCCATCCCGGAAGTTAATCCAGTTTCCTGACTCACGCTCATGGCATCAGACGCCGCCCACGCCCACGACACCGCTTCGCACGGTGCGCCTTCCCGCGCCAAGGTGCTGCTGCGTGAACCGCTCGTGCTTAATCATCGAAACTACGCCTGGATCACCAATAAGATAGCTTCGGTGATCGAGCAGCCCCAGCCTAAGCTCTGGTGGATGCTCATTATTCCATGCTTCATCCTGACGATGATCATGGTGGGGTGTTTCACCTATCTGATCTCGACAGGGGTCGGTGTTTGGGGGCCTAATCAGCCTGTCGCCTGGGGCTGGGACATCACTAACTTCGTGTTCTGGATCGGGATTGGCCATGCGGGAACTCTGATTTCTGCGATACTTTACTTGACCCGGCAGCGCTGGCGGACGGCGGTAAACCGTGCGGCGGAGGCGATGACTCTTTTCGCAGTGATGTGCGCCGGGCTTTTCCCGGCACTGCACGTGGGTCGGGTTTGGATGGCATGGTTTCTGGCCCCTGTGCCCAACTCCAACGGAATTTGGCAAAACTTCAAATCCCCTCTCCTTTGGGACGTTTTTGCGGTTTCCACCTATTTCACCGTATCGGTGATCTTCTGGTATCTCGGGCTTGTTCCTGATCTGGCGACCATGAGGGATCGTTGTCAGAAGGGCATCCGTAAGATGCTTTACGCCCTTTTCGCATTAGGCTGGCGCGGCGGTAACCGCCAATGGCGCCACTACGAAGTCGCTTATGGGCTGCTTGCCGCCCTGTCCACGCCTCTGGTGCTTTCGGTCCATACCGTGGTGTCCTTTGACTTTGCCACCTCCATCGTTCCTGGCTGGCATACTACCATTTTCCCGCCCTATTTCGTCGCGGGTGCTATTTTTGGCGGCTTTGCCATGGTATTGACTCTGATGATCCCAGTCCGCAAGATTTACGGACTGCAAGACCTCTTCACCATGAAGCACATCGATAACATGGCGAAGATCATCGTGCTCACCGGCACGATCGTTGGCTACGCCTATCTCATGGAGCTGTTCATCGCTTGGTACTCCGGCAGCTTGTATGAGTTTGATGCGTTCAAATGGCGTATTCTTTACGGCCCCTACACATGGGCTTACTACTGCATGTTCTTCTGCAACGTCATTGCCCCCCAAGTTTTCTGGATGAAAAAATGCCGGGAGAATCTGTGGGTAGTGATGATCGTGTGCATGTTTGTAAACGCCGGTATGTGGTATGAGCGGTTCGTCATTATCGTGACCACTCTCGCCCGCGACTTCCTGCCCGGGGCTTGGGATATGTACCATCCTTCATGGGTTGAAATCTGGAGCTTCATCGGCACCTTCGGGTTCTTCCTGATGCTCTTCCTCTTGTTCCTGCGCTACCTGCCCGTGATCGCGATCGGGGAAGTAAAAGCGGTCCTGCCAGAGGCCGATCCTCACTATGATCCATCCCTGCGCCAGCGGGAAAATGTCATCGCTCCGCCAAAGTATGACGGGGACATCATCGAATCCACCGGCACTGCGTCAGTGGGCACGGCTTCTGTACCTTTCACCGCCTGATCGACTTGAGCACAACATTGAAACGAGTTCATGGATACCTCGCTGAGTTCACCAGCGTGCAGGATATCTACCACGCTGCGGAAAAAGTGCGCGACGCCGGATTTACCGTTTGGGACGTGCATACTCCATTTCCAGTTCACGGAATGGATGACGCTATGGGCCTTTCCCGCAGCATCCTCCCCAAGTTCGTGTTTATAGGAGGCATGACGGGTACGCTGACAGCCTTCCTGCTGGAGTATGTGACCCAGGTGATCATCTACCCGACGGTGGTACAGGCCAAGCCGGCGAATATCTTCACCATTCCCGCCTTCTTCCCGGTGATGTTCGAGTTAACAATTCTACTAGCAGCTTTCACTTCGCTTTTCGGATGTCTGGCGCTCATGAAACTGCCTCGTTTGAATCATCCTCTGTTCAACTCCGCCAATTTTGCCAGGTTTTCGGATGACCGGTTTTTCCTGTGTATTGAAGGACGGGATCCCCGCTTTAACCTTAAGAACACCAAGGCCTTTCTAGCAGAGCTGGGCGGTGCCAACATTGAACTCGTGGAGGACGACGATCAGTAACTCTTTAGTCTGACTTATGCGCTACTTCTTTTTGGCATATTTACTGGCAGGTGTCCTTATACTGGGACTCGCCGGGTTCCGCGGGGAGAAATTCTCACACACGCCCATGGAAATCCTTGATGACATGGACCAGCAGGCGAAAATCACCGCCCAGCATCCCAGTGCCTTCTTCACTGTGGGCCCGAATGCCGGTCAGGGCTCCCGCCTCCCGGTCGCCGGGGTCGTGCCTATGGGGCTGACAGTCCCGGAGGCCTCCGCTGCCTCCGGCCATTATGAGCCCTATGGCTTCACTCACGGCGCAGACTACTATAATTCCGGACACATGGGCGACTTCTACGGCGACGGCTTTCCTGAGCAAATCAAAGTCGATGAGACTCTCCTGCGCTTAGGTAAGGAGCGGTACGATATCAATTGTGCCATCTGTCACGGCGTGTCCGGAGACGGGGCGGGCGTCACCGCCAAGTTCGGCATCGTCGGGATAGCCAACCTGCACTTGCCACCATTTCAAGATACCAAGGATCCCGCCTACCGCGCCAATGGACAGATTTTTGAAGTCATATCCATAGGCAAAGGCCTGATGGGAGCTTACGGCGCTAACATTCCCGTCCGTGAACGCTGGGCCATCATCGCATGGATCCGCACCCTCCAGATGAGCAGGAAAGCCCCGCTGAGCGACAAATCAGTCAGTGAGGCATGGGAAAAACTAAAGCCTGCGACGGCTGCCACCCCAGCCACCAAGTAACCGACTTTTTGTATGAGCCACCACGTTGAGGTATCCCATCTTCCTCCTGACGGCGAGCAGCTGCAGGAATCTAAATTCGCCAGTTGGAAACGCCTGCTTTTGATTTCCGGTGCTGCCGGAGTCATCGTCTCCCTTATCATTTTCCTCATGGGTGGGGATGCGGCTAACTCGTATGCCTTCAGTTACCTTTTTGCTTTCGAAATTTTCTTCACGCTGAGTGCCGGAGCCCTATTCTGGGTTTTGCTGCACAACGCTTCCAACTCGGCATGGGGGATCGCCATCCGCCGGATTCCGGAAGTCCTTGCGCAGTCATTTGCGTTCCTGTTCTTTATGGGCCTGCCGATTGTGATGCCGCTGGTTTCTGTGCAACACAAGCCGGAGTGGATCAAGCAAATGTATGAATGGGTAGGCATTCAGGCCCACACCGTTGAAGCAGGCATCGCGGCACCCGCCACCAACTTGCATGAGGCCTTGGGATTGAATCACGAGACCCTGTTGCTTTATAAAAAGTACCACTATCTGCACACGGGTATTGATGGGCTGCCGGGCTGGGACTTCCGCTATCTGATCTTTTTCGGCGTGCTTTTCCTGACCGCTAGGATACTCCGCAAGCTCAGCGTGGAGCAGGATAATACCGGAGAATTGAAGCTCACTCTCAAAGCCCGATTTTACTCCAGCGGACTGATGGTGGCCTTTGCTGTTTGTTCCACCTTCGCCTGCATCGATTGGGTGAAGAGCTTGAACTACACGTGGTTTTCCACTATGTTCGGGGTGAACGTTTTTGCTGGTTCTGCTCTGTGTGCGATGGCCGTGATCATCCTCGTCGTGGGCACGCTGGTAAAGACCGGGCACCTGAAGGGCATTGTGACCCCCGAGCACTTTCACGTGAAGGGCAAGTTGATGTTCGCCTTCACTGTGTTCTGGGCCTACATCGCATTCAGTCAGTATTTCCTGATCTGGTATGCCAACATTCCAGAAGAAACGCAGTTTTTTGCTATACGTAACACCAACGGCTGGTGGTATGCCAGCCTTGGCCTAGTATTCGGTCACTTCGTTTTGCCATTTCTTCTGCTGCTGCGCCGGAATGCCAAGCGGGACGTAAACACCATCATGAAACTTGCCGGTCTCGTGATTTGTGTGCACATCCTCGAGCTGTATTGGATGATCATTCCTGAAAGGGGCCGCAGTCTATATGACTTCAGTAGCGCCCCGGATAGCCTGACCTTCCTCCGCGATATTGGCTTTGACATCCTCGCCTTTGTCACCTTCGCAGGCATTTACGGCTTTTTTCTGCTGCGGAATCTTGGCAAGCAGAGCCTTTACCCTTGTGGCGACCCCCGCCTTGAGGAATCCATCAACCTCGCCAACTGATCACTACCGCTCAACATGGACGAACATCCTGGAGATACCCTTGGAAAACGTTTCCTCACCTTCTGGGGAGCCTTATTCGCGATCGCCGCTGTGGCCTTGTTGCTAGGGCTGTACAGATGGGTGGCATTGCCATCGGATGACGAGGTCAAGGACGGAGGAGCTGGGGCCGCCCGGCTCAAACTGGCAAACGAAGTCCGCTCCGCTCAGGCAAAGGAATATGCCAACGCCTCAGAAGTAGAGCCCGGTAAGGCCGTGCGCATACCGGCGGATGCCGCAGTGACCTACGCAGTATCAGTATTAAAAGCCCAAAAAGCCGCCCCTGGGCCGATAATGACGATGAAAGCGCAGGCCGCCAAAGCCGCCCAGCCGCCCACGACTCACGACCCGAACCTGTCACAATTTGAAGGCGCGACGCCTACCACCAAACCATGAGTCAGGAATCAACCACGCTCCCTGCCAATGTCTTGCCCGACGACATTGTGCAGCGGACCAAGATCGACAAATCCACTAGGCTGCCGGTATTGTTTTTCTTCACGAGCGCCACCGCGTGGCTACTCATCGCCGGCCTGCTGGCGCTGCTAAATGCCGTTAAGATGGTTGATGCTGGTTTTCTCAAATCCCAGTTCCTCAGCGTTGGCCGTGTCCAGCCCGCCTACATCAATGCGCTGGTTTACGGCTGGGCCTTCCAAGCCGGCCTGGGGGTGATGATTTGGATCATGGCCCGGCTGTGCCGGATCGAGTTGCGTAATCCCATCACCCTGGTGGTAGCCGGGCACTTCTGGAATGTGGGCGTCACCATCGGTGTCGCCGGGATCCTCGGCGGTTTCGGTAATCTTCAGATGATGATGCTGGAATTCCCCCCTGTGGTCTGGCCCATTTTGTTGGTCGCCTACAGCCTTGTGATCGTCTGGATGATCATCATGTTCAGTGCCCGCAGAAAAGGAGACGTCTACATCAGCCAATGGTATATCCTGGCTGCCTGCTTCTCCTGGCCTTGGATTTATCTCGTCGCTAATTCCTTTTTGAACATCATGAAGAAGGCGGGCATTGCAGGTCCGTTGATCGCCAGTTGGTATGCTAACAATATCATTTTCCTTTGGATGGTGCCGGTTGGTCTGGCCAGTGCCTATTTCATGATCCCCAAGATCACCGCCCGGCCCATTCACAGTTATGGTCTGAGCACTCTCGGATTCTGGTCTTTGTTCATTCTGGCTCCTTGGACCGGCGCTCAGGCCCTTATCGGCGGACCGGTGCCAGTTTGGCTGCCGGCCATCGCAGGTGCGGCACAGATCCTTCTGCTCATTTCGACCCTCGCGGTTTGTATCAACCACTATCAGACAGTGAAGGGGTGTCACCATCTCGTCACCAGCAGCCCGACGCTCCGGTTCACCTTCTTTGGTTCAGTGGGCTATGTGGTGACTTGCGTGGTGGCCGCCGTCCTCTGCTCATCAACCCTCAGCCGATTCACTTCATTCAGTTTCGCTCAGGACGCTATCCAGCTCACCGGAACCTATATGTTCTTCAGCATGATGATGTTCGGCGCGATTTACTTTATTGTTCCGCGCATCACAGGCTGTGAGTGGCTCAGTGGAGCACGGATCCGCAGGCACTTCTGGTTCAATGCCTACGCCTGCATTTTCCTCTGCATCCTCACGCTTGTCGCAGGCTTCTCCCATGGCGCGGGCATTGATACCTGGGATACGGATTTCGAAGCCCCCATTTCGTTCTCCAGCGGTTACCTTGTGGGAATCATCCTCGCATGGCTGGCAATCGTAATTGGCAATACAGGATTCGCGTTCCACCTGCTGGCCATGGTGAGCAATCGCGGACGGAAGGCCGGAACCCCTACACTCATTCACAACCAATCGCCCTATGATGCGGCGGAAATCATGATCACAACAGAAGGAGCAGAGGCATGAACAGTCTCAAGTCATTCGTTTTCGCAATGGGGGCCTGTATTGGACTGCCTACGTATCTGGTAGCTATCCGCCCCTACGCTGTGGAGCGAGCCCGGCAGCCTGTGGCCTATACTCCCAAGGACCCGTCGTCGCCGGATTCCAAAGGTGATGATGACGCCTACAAGGGCCTCATCTACCCGGCCTCACCGGCTGGCTCTGGCAAGCGGGGCGAGTTGGTCTATGCCCGCGAGGGTTGTGCTCAGTGTCACACTCAGGTGGTGCGCCCGGATTTCGTGGCCATCGACCGTTTCAAAAAATACGGCGGCCGCGAGCAGGCTTACGCGAAGGACCAATTAGTCATGGTGAGGCAGACCCATCCATGGGACTACATGAACGAAGACTTTGCCATGATCGGCCTGCGTCGGGTCGGCCCGGACCTCGCAAATGCGGGATACCGCTTCGAGGGTTCCAAAATCCAGAGGTTCTACCAGCATCTTTACGCCCCGCGTTCCATCCATGGCTGGTCGAACAGTCCCTCCTACAAGCACCTGTTTGAAGTGAAGGAAAAAGAGTCTCCCGTCGGCAGGCCCGATGCCCTAGCATTGCCCGCTAACCTGCTTCCTGAGGACTCATCCCTGGAGATAATTCCCTCTGAAGACGCCGTCGCCTTGGGCCAATACATCCAGAGCCTTAAACGCGCAGAGCCGCTGCCCATCAAAATAAGTGGTGAGGGTGCAGAGGCTCCGCCTGTGGCAGCTGCGCCACCTGCTACCAAGTAAGTCCTATTATGTCTGCATCACCTGATAACATAGACTACAACCGGACCGCTAATGTGTCCCGTCTCCATGCGGCTGCGGCCCGGGAAAAGGGCGAGCACACCATCAGTAATACCCCGGTTTCGCTCTGGATCGTCCTTGGAGTGACGCTCCTAGCGCTTACCGCAGGTGCGTTTTTTGCGGGCAACGTTGGTTCTGACTGGAGTATAGCCAACAGAAAAGGCTATGTCTACACAGCGGAAATGCCCGCTGGGGTCGGCACCGTTGCGGGGGAAATGGATCCCCTCGAAAAGCGCCAGCCCGCTAACTGGATCAACGCGGGAAAGGCTGTCTACTCGAACTGTGTTGCCTGCCACCAGCCGACCGGACTTGGAATGGCCGGTCAGTTTCCCCATTTGAAGGGCTCAGAGTTTGTCATTCATGGTGAAAAGCGGCTCGCCGCGATTCTCCTGCGAGGTATGTCAGGTCCTTGCGTGGTGGATGGCAAGAGCTTCAACGGTAACATGCAGTCCTGGAACGCCTCCCTCACCCCTCCGCAGATCGCTCAGGTCATCTCCTACATCCGGAATGAATGGGGTAACGTCGCCTCAGTAGTCTATGAAGACCAGATCATTGAGGCTAAGAAGCTGGTAGGCCCCCTCGGCACCCAGCTCACCGAAGCCGAACTGCGCGCCATTCCCCAAGATGAGAACCTTCCTCCTTCCACATGGGTTGAAAAACTCAAAGCTGGCGCGACAGCCGGTGGTTCTGCGCCCGGTGGTGCTGCGCCGGCACCAGCCGCCGGGGTGGCAGCTCCACCTGTTAAATAACCAATTTCAGACAATTATCTCAACCAGGACATCACATGGAAACAACCAAAGATGCCAGTAGCCACGATGCCCACCACGGGCACGGGCATGATCATGGCCACGATGATCATAACCCTTCATTCCTTCAGAAATACGTCTTCTCCACCGATCACAAAGTCATCGGCGTGCAGTATGGCATTTCAGGACTATTATTCTTGGCTTTTGGATTCCTCCTCATGCTGGTCATGCGCTGGAGCATCGCCCATCCAGGTGAGCCCTTGCCCGGGGCGCTTCGCTGGATTTTACACGTGTTCGGCGAAGACTTTGTGAGCCGCTGGGCACCTGAGGGCAAGGTGAGCGGTTCTCTCTATAACATGTTTGGAGCCATGCATGGAACCATCATGGTGTTCTTCGGCGTGGTGCCTCTTGGGTTTGCCGCTTTCGTTAATTTTGTCACTCCGCTGCAGATCGGCGCTCCGGATATGGCATTTCCGCGCCTGAATATGTGGAGCTTCTGGCTGTTCTTCCTCAGCGGGGTGATCATGATGGGCAGTTTCCTCATGCCTACCGGTGCCGCACAGGCCGGCTGGACAAACTACTCGCCGCTCAGCGCCGTCGTCATGCGGAACACTGATGCCCACTTCTGGACTGGCCAGACCCAGTGGCTTTTCGCCATGGTTTTCAATATATCCGCTTCACTCCTCGGATCCATGAATGTGCTCGCCACCGTGATCAACCTCCGGGCGAAAGGCCTGACGTGGATGCGTTTGCCATTCTTCACATGGGCGATGTTTGTTATCAGCTTCCTGCTCCTGCTCGCATTTCCTCCGTTGGAAGTGGCCGCGTTGATGCAGCTTTGTGATCAGGTTTTCGGCTCCAGCTTCTTCCTTCCTACCGGCCTCTGGCATGGTGACTCCGGCGGCATCCTTCAAGTGTCCGGTGGTGGCCATCCAGTGCTCTTCCAGCATCTGTTCTGGTTCCTTGCTCACCCTGAGGTGTATGTGCTCCTGCTTCCTGGTATCGCCATCGTCGCGGAGATCATTCCCTGCAATACCCGGAAGCCACTGTGGGGATACAAGAGCATGGTCTACGCAGTGCTGGTCCTCGCGTTCCTGAGCTTCATAGTATGGGCTCACCACATGTATCTGACAGGTATGGGCACGGTTGTTGCCACATTCTTCCAGTTCACCACTGTGATGATCTCCATCCCGTCGGTGGTTCTGTTGACCTGCCTCATGATTTCCCTGTGGGGTGGTTCCATCCGCTTCACCATGCCTATGCTTTTCGCAGCAGCTTTCCTACCGATGTTTGGCATCGGGGGCCTCACAGGCCTGCCTCTTGCCTTCACGTTCATTGACCTGTTCCTGCACGACACCTACTATGTGATCGCCCACTTCCATTACATTGTAGCTCCGGGCGTTATCTTTGCGCTCTTCGGAGGGATTTACCACTGGTTCCCCAAAATCACCGGACGCATGATGGGAACGAAACTTGGACATCTGCACTTCTGGCCATCATTGATAGCCATGAATGTCCTTTTCGCCCCGATGTTCATCCAAGGCATGGGCGGGTTCCATCGCCGCTGGTACGATGGCGGCAAGGTCTTTGAATTGACCAGCGGTCAAACTTACACTTTCTTTGGAACCACAGTTAAGATGATCGATCTCAATATCCTGATTTCTTGGGGAGCATGGGGATTGGGGCTCGCCCAGATTCCTTTTATCATTAACTTCTTCTGGTCCATCAGGGGCGGAAAGAAAGTCACCTCCGACAACCCATGGAACGCTACAACGCTGGAGTGGAACACCCCGACACCTCCTCCTCACGGGAACTTCCTCTCAGAGCAGGTAGTGTATCGCGGGCCATATGAATACAGCGTCCCCGGCGCGGAGAAAGACTATTGCCCGCAATGGGAACCGGTAACCCCAGCCGAAGCAGAAGCGCTCGCCAAACTGCCCGTATCCAGCCACTGATTTTTCTCAAATGGAGATACCTTATACCGTAAACTGCCGACCCGACACTGGCCTCTACAACGCCAAAGTCGGTATCTGGCTCTTTCTCGCCTCCGAAGTAATGCTCTTTGGAGGGCTTTTTTCCTCCTATGTGTTTTTGCGAATAGGTGCAGACTTTCCATGGCCATTCCATGAGTTGAAAGTGCTGCCGGGATTCATCAATACCATGGTGCTGATCCTGTCTTCAGTGACTGTGGTGACTGCATGGGCCGCCCTCAAGGCTCGTCGTTATGGACTCTACAAAATTAACATGATCATCACCCTGCTGTGCGCATTGGGTTTCATGGTGATAAAGTCCTATGAGTACAGTCTCAAATTCAGCCACTGGTCCCTCGAAATGACTGATGGTTCCGTTTTGACTGGTCACATCGAGTCGAATGAAAAGCATCACGGATCCCGCATCATTTTCGGGGAAGTGGACACCATGAAGGTTAACCTCAAGAACGGGAACTATGAATTCATGGAAACCCGGGTCGTTGGCACCGGGGACACTCCTTATAAGGCTACCAGCGAAGCAGTGAAAGTGATCACGCCTTCCAAGAAATCCATAGTTTTTACAGAAGGTTGGCTGAAGGAAATGAAGAAGGCTTACTGGAAGCTGCAGGCAGCAAAGACGCAAGAAGTCACTGCTCTTGAACTTGAAAAAGCACCTCTACTCCGCCTCAAATTACCAGGGACCACGGATGATGAACTGGATGCCCGGATTGCTGTCGTTGACGCAAAGCTGAAGGAGGTCTCTGCGAAATTCGACAAAGAAGCCCTGAATCAGGACATTACAGATGTTTTGACTTTGAAGGTGGAAGGGCCGAAGCTGACCTTTGCAGTCACGGATAGAAAGATAGCTAAGGCCGGCGATGCTGAAATGACTTTTGCTGAAGGCACCGTCGTAAGCGGTAAATTGGTTGAGAGTGACATCACGATCGCCGGAGATCTCATCGATCTCCGTAAGGTTCAAGACCCAGCCAATGCTTTGATCTGGAAGTACTATCCAGAATTGAAGGAGCCATTCATGAAGCACATGAAGGAACGCAATGAAGCCTACCTGAAACGTTGGCCGGATAAGGCAGAAGGGGTGGAGCGTGATCCCCATGCCCAGCGGGAGTCACTCCGTTTTGACTTTGAAGCGGCTCAGGCCCATAGTGACGGTGCGGAACACGGCGGCCATGCTAAAGAAGTTTCCATTCCCCGCAGTGAGCGCAGGTTTTTCTCCAACTTCTCACCTTCGCTCAGCCCCTACTATGCCATCTACTTCCTGATGACAGGCCTCCATGGCCTGCACGTCATTGGTGGCGCCATTGTTTTGGCGTGGTTCCTCTTCACGGGCCGCAAGATGTACCTGACCAACCCGGAGCACCTCACAAACCGGGTGGAAGTCGGGGGCCTTTTCTGGCACTTTGTTGACCTCGTCTGGATCTTCCTCTTCCCGCTTTACTACTTGATGTAACATGTCCCACGACCCTTCGCCTTCCCTGGAACCGCAGGATCATCATGGTGATGATCACCCGTTTGATTTTGACAAGAGCTTCCGGACCTATTTGCGGGTCGGAGGAATTCTAATCGCCGGAACGATCATCACCTGGGTGGTTGCCTACTACGTTAACACAGGGATCCAGTGGCTGGATATAACCATAGGTCTGTTGATCGCCGCCACTAAGGTTTCCTTTGTATGCCTGATATTCATGCACTTGAACCATGAGCGGGGGATCATTTATAAAACGTTGCTGTTTTCGATCATTTTCTTCGTGGCCATGATGTTTCTGTTCTGTTTGTCCTATCTTGATCCCATCTCCCAGGCAATCCGTCCGGATTGATCTTCCGCTATGTCACTCAAATCATTCCACGTTTTCTTCCTGATTATTGCCAGTCTGTTTGACTTGGGCATATTGGCGTACTCTTGGCTTGGGGATGAAAACAGCGTGACCCGGGAACTGAGATCCTACGGCGTGGGACTTGGCATAGTCGCAGCCCTGCTTATCTCCTACACGATTTGGTTCTTGAAAAAGAAGGCTCCCAACATTATCATCTGATTTTATGCTGCCGCCCACCATATTTTCCTGTGCGACTTGCATTGGGCAGGATAACCAGACAACTACGCTTGCTGCCAATGGGGCCGTATTCGTGATGCTGGGGGCGCTTGGAACTATTTTCCTATTCCTGATGTCTGTCTGTATTGTTTTTGTCCGCCGCGCCCGGCGGCATGGCCGGGAAGTTACCGCTGCCGCCACTCTCTGAACTTTGACTGTTTTAAAATATGGGTTTTCTTAATAAACTTCTCGGCATTCCGCCAGTCTCCTCCAAGCACGGTGCCATGG
>JAYVJI010001029.1:0-7130 GCA_043769435.1 Verrucomicrobiota bacterium | reverse complement strand
CTGGATTTCAGGGCCGCAGCACGCTTCAGGATAGTGTGGTCGGCCCCTACTCCCTGACCACGCGCTCCAAATACTACGCCCGTTACAGCGGTGTCACAGGGATCCATGAAGCGCCTGCGGGCGGCTTCCCGGGCTCAGCGATTCTGGGTGGCTATGACTTTACTTTCGATTCCTTCGGCTTCTCCTTCCTTTCCAATGAAATGGAGGAAAGCCGGGCTGACGGAGCCCTCGCGATTGATGCTCCGGTGGATGAGACCTTCGAATTCACCGGCCTGCGTTTCACCTGCCTTGGTATGCTGGACTCTTTCGAACTGGACCTCCCTGGCGGAGTAGATCCCAAGACCCTGACATACTGGAACGCTCCCATGACGCCCTACAGTGCGCAATTTGTAGCCACCAATGAATGTGATCCAGGTGCTGGAACGACCTTCGTATTGGGCTTCAAGGCTCATGTCGCTCATATCGCAGAAGATGTTAGCGGCCAATTGGGGATCCTTCCTGACGGGAACTTCGCAGTGCCGGCGGATCCCGCCGGAGTCGTCGCTGACAGCGTTCCGACTCGCCTTGCCCTGCCCAGCGTCATGACCTTCGATGGCCCCGCCGGAGAGACCTACACCTTCATGCCTGCGCAGCTTGGCTACCTCAATAATCCTGACAAGGGCAACGACGCCGCAGGGATCGGTTATTGGAACTTCTTTGGCACTCTGGACGTGCCGTTTTTCAAGGACATGCAGGTGAATCTCCACACCCGCTGCTCTGAGGATTCCTCTGCCATGCTTGATCTGATGGGCGGCTGGCCGTCAAATGGCTGGACCGATGCCTCGGGAGATCCATTTTCTTCAATCCTCTTTGATGTGCAGAATGCCGGATTCCCATGGCAGGTCGCGGGAGTGACTACTGAAACCTACAGGGCAGGGAATACCTCCACCGAAAAGTGGCTGCCCCGTGCGCAGCAGGACTGGCTAGGCGGCATCATCCACTTCGACTACCCCTGCACATGGAACAGCATCACCCGCGACTTCGCTGGCGTGCCGCTTCCAAAGCTGGACCTCATCGTCCTGCAAGCAGAGCATCAGCTCACCTACCTGAGCGCTGATAACGCCGAGTTGGAATTTGGTGTCCAGTATGGTGATCTGCCCAGCATAAGTCTTGCCAACCTCGCCTTCACAGCTCTGGACGAGGCTGCAACCTTCGGCTCAGACTGGGTAACCAGCCAGGGGGACAAAGTCTTTGATGGCCTGAATACAGCCGTAGATGAACTCAGCACCCTCCTGCAAGACAAGGCTGAGGCCATGGTCGATGAAGCACTGCAACGTGTCACCAATCCTTGGCTTGATGCGCTCATCAACGAAATCAAAGCGCTGCCGACTATTGATCCCGTAGCCTTCAGAGCAGCAGCCAAGGCGAAAATCCACGCCTATCTGGTCGTCAATCCTGACAACCTTACCAAGCGGATTCAGAAACTGGTGGACGGCACTGATTCCGCCCAGGATTTGCTGGCAGACTTGAACATGCGGCTGGAGCGCGTGAAGCAGGGCCTCAAGGGCGTGACCAGCATTCTCAATACCAATCCTGCCAGCATATCGATAACTGATCTTGACGGCACCCCACTCGCTACCGCTGCGGCAGGATTGCTGGCCAAGAACGGTACTACCGGCGAGCGCGAGGCGCTGACCTTGCTGGCCTCTGCGCTGATCGATCTGCTCTCCACCATTGCCGTGGATGCCGGTGTGGAGGCATCCCTTCAAAACGTCCTGTCTGAACTGAATCCGACTCTGGACAGCATCAGCGCCACTATTGATGACATCTACGACATCGTGACTGAAGTGCAGGCGCAGGTGAATGGGGCCGGTGAACTGGTGCAGGCACTGCGTAATATTCTAACAACAGCGTCAGCCAAAGCGGTGCTGGACGCACTCTCTGCCAACCTCGACACGCCAATCCAACTTTTAGTTGATGTGCCAGATGTTGATCTCACTCAGCTGGCGGTTCTAGCTGACGAATGGAAGGAACATATCCGCCAGGAAATCCGCGACGCGCTATATGCCACGCAGCTTATCGCCGATGTGCAGCAGGCAGTGAAGGAACGCCTCTATGATGTCCAACAGGCCTTTAACCAGGCTATTGATTCTGTTTTCGCAGCGGTGAACCAAGCCGTGCGCGAGGCTTTGGAGCCGGCCCTCGATGCATTGGATTCGACCATTAGTAAACTCACCGGTGACATTCAGGACAAGATCGGGGCAGGCTCCATCGAAGGCTATGCTCACTTTAATGCCGACAGCTTGGACCTCTTGCGGCTGGATGGTGATTTTGAATTTCAATTGAGTGGGCCATTCACGTTACATGCCTATCTCGAGATCAAGGAACTGGACTCTGATGGCGGCTCTGGCAGCGCTTGCATCGCCCCTGGCGCGGACGCCATGGAGGTGACCATCGGCGTGGAGGATTTTCCGGTCATCTTCATGAGCAGTAGCATCAGCATGGATATTGAGACCAAGATTGCCTTCAGTAGTGCGCCTGTGCCTGTTCCCATTGGGCTTGGGGGCGGGTTTGAAATGACCAGAGGTGTGATAAATTATGAGGCGTTCAAAATTACCGAACTGGGCGCAGCTGCTATGTTTGGATTGTCGGAAAATTATCTCGGAGCCAAGGCGGCCCTCGACTTTGGCAGTTATGCGGCAGCGGGTGGATTCTTCATCGGCACCACCTGTGAGATTGATCCATTGGAGATGATAGACCCGCTCATCGCTTCCGTGGCCAGTGCGCCGTTCAGCGGGATCTATGCTTACGGTGAGTGCGAGTTCCCCATTTTTGGCACGGGCACCT
This sequence comes from Verrucomicrobiota bacterium, assembly GCA_043769435.1. Classification (GTDB taxonomy): domain Bacteria; phylum Verrucomicrobiota; class Verrucomicrobiia; order Verrucomicrobiales; family V1-33; genus JAYVJI01. Next base: position 4,304 of record JAYVJI010001029.1, on the reverse strand, counting down.
GTTTGTTTAACATCAGCGGCAAGGCCGGCGCAGGGATACTCTATAATAGTGTCGTCCCGGAGTATGGAGGACGCATGACGCTCGGCGTGACGGGTGAGGCACTCTGCGCTGTGACTATTGGCGGTGAAGTCTCCCTCGCAGGCGTGAAGAGCGCAGGCGTCTTTAACTATGCCGGCACTGGCCGCCTTTTCGGCGAAGTCGGTAAATGTCCGTTCTGTATAGGCTTCGATAAAACAGTAGGCTTCACCTACACCGACGCCGGTGGGTGGGACGTGGATTACTAACCTCTGCTCTGCATCATCATCATCATGAACCTAATTGCCATTTTAAAGCGCGGGGTGTTGATCACCCTCGCTCTTATTCTCACAGCTCCACTCCATGGGGAGACCGCTCTGGACAAGGGCGTCATCTGCGCAGGAGTCACCAAAACCACCGGCGTTATCCGCCGTGCCTATCTCGTTTTGGAGCCTACGGATCTGGCTCTGACCATGGCGCGTCAGGTCGCCGTTTACCGCAAGGCCGGCGCGGCCTCATCGGCTAACCTTTTTACGCGGAGGACAATTTTGGAGCCCGTCACAGATCCACTGCTCATCACCTCGCTCCTGCCGCTGGCGGCCTCACTGGGGGAGAATCTTGTGACGCTGGAAGGCATGATGTCTGATCTCACCGGCATACCCTTCGGCACTGGAACCACAGGCGAAAAACTAGCCGCCTTCATCAGCGATTCCCTACCTGACCCTGATAAGCGTAAGCAATTACTCATACTTGCCCGCACCCATCCTGCTATCGGCTTCGCGGCAGGTCTGGCTTGGGCTGAAACGCTGCCTTCCGCCAGTAGTTTCACATACGAATTCCGCGATTTCGATTCCATCTTGGGTGCCGACCGTGGCGTGATGGGGCGCGTCACTTTGAATCCCGCCGCGCCGGTCACCATTCCCGCGCCCGGCGCGCCGGTGGAAGTTCAGGATACATCAGCCAAGTCGAATCTCAATGTCTCGCTCCGTTGGTTTATCCCTGACACGCTTCAGGACCTGTCCCCGCTGCTGACTGGATTTGATCTCTACCGCGTGCCAATGAGTGCCGCCCAGTCACGGGGCTGGGACGCAACCCCGCCGGCCAATGCAGCAACCCTCCTCATCGAACCCACGGCGCGCCGCGTTAACAGTACCGGCATTCTGCCTTCCAAGATTTTCCAGGATCCAGCCGCTGCTGCCAATATTGACCCGCTCATGGGTGGCGATGCTATCACGACTTATCTCATTGACGATAATGGCCGGTTTTTGCCAGGCGGAGCACCCTTCGTGGACGGGCAAAGGTTTTACTATTTTGCCGCTGCCCGCGATTTGCTGGGGCAGGCTGGAGCCTGTTCTCCTGGGACGCTGATCACGATTTGCGATCGCCTGCCGCCGCCGGTGCCGGTGCAACTGGCCGTGCGCAGCGTGACGCACTTTAACAACACCACCAAGCAGGATGTGCAGCGTTTTGAACTGGAGTGGAAAATGCCGACGCTGCCTGTCGGAGAAGCCGTCTCTGCCTACCTCGTATACCGCTGGACCTCCGCATCGCAGGCGGCTAGGAAACCGGGTATTGATGGCACGCATGATAAGCCTGATGAAAACCTCGTAGCCATGTTGCCTGGCACGCAGCTTAGCTTTGTGGACAATGGCCTCACACCTGCGCCCACATGGGCGAATTGGAATGGCGGTATCGATAATGGAGCCTCCTACACCCCGCCTAGCCTTCCGGCTGATGCCGGAAAGACTTGGTTCTACACCATCCGGGCGGTGGATAACAGCAGCTGTAAAAATGTGTCAGGAAACTCCAGTCCCATCTGGGGAGTGCTGCGGGATCGCGGCGGGCCGGCGGGTACCGTCGGCACCGTGCTCACCCCATGTCGTCAGCTCACGCTGGCTTGGAATGATTACTCCCAGTTGACCGAAAACGGGCTTTCGGCGGAGCTGGGCCATGCCCGGCTGACGTGTCAGAGCACCGTCGCGCGTGGCTTGGCATGGGCGGAGTGGGAATATGGTCTGCAAGTTCCAGGTCAGGCGCTTTATACTTGGACGTTTATGGGCCGGGCTGGTTTTGCGACGAACAGTGCAGGAAATTTGCGTGCTGAACTGGACCGCAATACTCCGGGATATTATCCGTTCGTTCGCAAATTCCGCTGCCGTGTTGGCACTACTGCCGGCATTGTCAGCGCGTATGTGGAGAGTCCCCTCGATCCCCCATCGCCCTTGGTAAATAAGCGCATCCGGGCGCAATGGACGGCAACCTTTGCAGCTTCCACTTTGGTGCCTGTCAGTCAGTGTGGCGGGAAGCATGTCGTGCTGGATCCCGCCACAGGCGTGCTCCTAGATCCTTGCGGCACTTTCAACCCCACGGCGACGAGCACCGAATTCAAGGTCTACCGCACGGTCGATGGCGGGCCGCAGACACTTGTGGATGCGGGATTCTTCAACACCAGTGCCCCGGTGGTCTGGAAGGATGATAACCCTCCTGTGACGCTCAGTGACGTCTGCTACTATCTTCAGCTTTTGGACAAAAACAGCAACGCCGGTCCGTTGGTGCCGCAGGACTGTATCGAGTGTGGGGACGCATCTTTGCTCCCTGTGCCGATGCTGGAAGACCTGACTTCTGCCGGGCTGCCCGGTGCCAGTCAGATGCGGGTCCGCTGGTTCTGTAATACCGCAGGAGTGGAGCGCTTCGAAGTTTGGGTCGCAAGGAAGGGAGGCGCTGTTCCTCTGAATGGCAGCGGCCTTTCCATCGATCTGGCAGGGCATCCTAACAGCCTAACCGATGTCTCCGGAACAGAAGGGCTGGACTTTTCTGTTTTCGAAACCGCCGTTGCCCGTCATGTCAGTGTCAGCGGCACGCCGGAGTTTGAGTATCTCCTGCCTGTGTCTGCCAAAGATGTCTACACTGTCATGGTGAGGGCAGTCGGTAGGGGGAGCTATGGTTCCCGGGTGGCTGGCACATTTTCCAATATCGAAAACTTCACATGGGTGCTGAAGACGCTGCCGCTTGGAAATGCTGTGCCATGGCCGGCCCGCGAACTTCCGCCTCAGGCGGAGTTCCATCCGGGCATCAGCGCCGTGCATCTGAATGTTTCACGGTTCGCAGGATGGCGGGCAAATGCTGTGCGCATCGGTGAATACTCTGATCCTGCCAACAATGCTCAAGCCACTAACAGTTCCACTGTGTTACAGTTGGATACCGATCCGCAGGTCGGCCACATCAGTACGCTGAATGATCCGGAAGTTTATCTATATTGCAATGACGAGGTCGCCAGGGCGGAGGAGAATGCTCTAGACAAGCAAGGCTACGAGGGCTGCATTTTTCCGGTAGTCCTTTACAGGGTGCAGGTGCCCAGTGTGAAGTTCCCTGCTGTGCCTGGCGACATCGTGCAGTGCGGGCCGATGATGGAACAGATCGCCCAAAGCGAGTCCGGAGGCAATACCCTGGTCACCGATCCTTTTGTGCTGCCACTGCACAAGGATGACACCGGACTGGCCCGCACCCTGCCGGGATCGGATCATGACATTATGCTTCTCGACCGGCAGCCGGTGATCAAGGGTGCCAAATACAAATACCTGCTCGTCCGCTTCGCCCCTAACAAGGAAATCGACCGGGTGATCGTCACCAATGAAATTCTGGTGCCATGAATACTATCCTAACCAATTGCGATCTTATGAAAACGGCATGTTTCTTACTCAACCTCACTGTCCTGCCGTTGCTCACTGTCACCGCCATGGCCGGTGGCTTTGCCTATCCCAGTGCGACTGGCTTTTCCGCTGCTGGTGACTTCGATGGGAATGGCCAGGAGGATGTCATCCTCGTGGACAAGGCTACCGGGCTCTACCGTATAGGCTCGACTGCTGTGGGCGGGGCCGTGACTTTCGCCGAGCCCCGCCCCTCTGGCATGACGGATATCAGTGGCACCACGGTAGGCCGTATGAATGGCCTCACCAGCACGAGCCTTGTTGTGACCTCGCCGCTGCAAAACCGCTGGCACCTGCTCACGCCCGTCACCACCGGCTATACAGAGCCGCGCGTCCACACCACTGCCACCGGGGTGGGGACCACTCTGGTGGCTGCGTTGGATATTCCCGGCGCTGCACCGACAGCGGAGGATGATGTTGCGCTGGTTAGTGTCCTGAATGGGGCGAATCAGGTCGAGTTGAAGCAGTTCCGCCTGACCGCAGGCGCAGCCACGCTGCTGGATAATGAAGACGTGCCGGACGGGGCTGTGCGTCAGGGGAATCCTTTTGCCCCAGCCTCAGGCAGTGCCCAGCTGTTTGGTT
>JAYVJI010001028.1:0-5211 GCA_043769435.1 Verrucomicrobiota bacterium | reverse complement strand
AGCCGCTCTGCCTGAGGGTTTGCTGGCGATCCTGCCTAACCAGGACAACATACCCGGGGTGAAGTTGTCGCAGGCGCTTTGCCGGGAGGCAGCTGCCCTGACAAAAGCATGGCTGCCGCAGTTTTTTCTACATGTGCTGGGGAGTCAGGAGGACAAAGCGATGGGGGTGCTGAACGGCCAGATGGTTGCGGTCCAGCCGGATGCTGCCGCGTTGCTGCTGGCTGCCAGCCGGGCGGAAAAGCGGGGCGACATCACCGGTGCCCTGGCCCTTGTTCAAAAGGCTCTCTTTCTGCCATTGCCGCGTGAACTCCGAAAGCGGCTGGATGGCGCACTGGTAAACTGGGCTGTCAAACGTCCCCGCCCGGCACCGGAAACCATCGCTGCGGCGCGGGGCGCCATCCTGCGTCAGCGCAGGGATGCGGGCACCAAGGAGGACCGCATGACGCTGGCTCGGCACATGGATATACTGGGCATGAAAGCGGAGGCGGATCGTCTCGTGAAGCAAAACAAGGACAGCGCGGTATTACCCGCCGGAGCCATGGAGCGTGCGGGGAAGCTGCTGGATGAAGGGCGCCGGGCGGAGGCTATGCCGATCCTGCTGAAAGAGGCCCGGGCGAGAGTGCGCCAGGTGAGCACTTCCTCCTCGCTCCGGGCAGCGCGCTATCAATACTCCAGTGATGATACTTTCATGGAAACCGTGGACGGGCACAATCTGGCCGCAGCTATACTTGAAACCTACAAAGAAGCAGCGGCCGGGGGCGATGCCCGTCGGCTGGCGGAATACGCGCTGGCTGCGGACGTGTTCAAAGAGGAGGACCTCGCTATCACACTGGCATCCCAGGCGTGGGACGGTGGCGCGCAGTCGGGACCTGTCGCGAGGCTGCTGCTGCGCCGGTTGTGGCTAAAGGAGCCAGAGAAGGCAGTCGCTACACTTCAAACGATGCCGCCGGAATTGCGGCGGGCAGTGAAAGCGCAGATGGTAGAACGGCTCCCGGTTCCCGGTGAAATGGCTGTAGATGAAAAGGCGGGATGCATCGCGCGCCTGATCGAGGCGTTGGCGGCACACCCGCCCGAGGGGCCTGAGCCATGGCTGGCGGGGATGCTGACTCAGATGGATGATCAGGTGGAACTAGCCAACGATGTGCATTTACCGAAGATAGGAACGCGGGGTTTCCGCAAAGTGAACAACCAGGGCACAGTGGCGGGCCAGCAGGAACTAAAGGAGGCCCAGGCTATCTGCGACCGCCGCATCGCCGCCTACGAAAGAGCAGCCAAAATCCTAACGCTGCGCCCCGGCAGTGCCTGTGCCGGATGGTATGGAATGCGGGCGATGGATGAGGGAGAGAAGCTATCACCGGCATTGCTGGATGCCGCCGTGGCGGCCATCCAGACAGATGTGCGCCCGCCTGTAGAGGGACGCAAAAAAAATGCAGCAAGCTGGAAGTCGCTACTGCCAGTGGTCCTGTCCAGCCTAGCTGAGGCAGATCGCCTGGCGGAGGCGGCGGGCCGGCTGATCCCCGCTATCCGCAAGGATGAAGATGCAGACGGCGTGGCTGCAGCGCTGAGACTTTGGAAGCTGTACGAGTGCCCCCCCTCCGAGTTTGCAAAAATCTCCCGCGAGGCCCTGGCGGCTGAGGATGGCTACGCGCTCACTTGGCCGACGTTATGTGAAGTGGCCAGTGCCCGCCGCACGGGGCTTGAGTTGAACGCTGATCTGCTGGCATGGCTGAAGATTGCAGGAACGGAGGGAATAAACTCAGCCATCTCATGGACACGAGCCATGGACAAAATTTCACGTGGCGAGGCGCTGAAGATTCTACATGAAATCGTCGAGGTAATCTGTGGACCGGAGGAACAAAGAGCTGCTGCGGTAAGGCGGATGGTAGATCCCAAAAGCTCGATCAATGAGGCCAGGGTCCTAGGGTGTGCCTCAGGGCTGGTCCGGCTGGCGGGCGAGGCGGAATGGCTGGCAGATGCGCTGCGCGTGCTGGATGAAGAACTGGTGCGGCATGCTGGTGACGCTGAAGATGCCTTTTGGGGCAAAGGGGGAGCGGACTTCCGGCCATTTGTCGGCAGGTTTCAGACGCTTATAAATGAGGGCAAGCATGCGGAAGCCCGTCGACTGCTGGAGGACTGCGGGATGCTCGCGGATCTACCGGAGTTCCGTCCGCGCGGCTCCCTCGCATATGGTCTGATGATGCGGGTAGCCAGCCTCAAGCCTGCAGACATCGAGCAGCTGAAGCTCAAACCGGACCCGGTTCACCCGGTCTTCGGATTGGAGGTTCTGGACAAGGTGCAGCGGAAAACGTCCGGGGAGTTCCTAACGTTAATGGCTCCATGGAAAAGCAAGCTGGAAGCGCTGCCTCCAGGTCGCTGCCGTGCTATCCGCGGGCTGCTCGCCGTCCGCATAGCAGACATGCCTGCCGGCAGCATGGATGACGGCGCCGTGAAATTTCAGGAATGGCTGCACCGTCAGGATCCTTCTCAAGCCGCGAAAGAGCAGACCTTGGATGAAGAGATTGATGCCTTCCTGAATGGCGAAAAAGATCAGGACTACATCGGGCGGTCATGGCGATTCGACGACACCCTGGCGGAATTTTTGCAGTCACTGATGCGGGCCGGATCCCCCAGAGCCAGCGAAGTGCTGGCTCATGCCATGAACCTAGCGGGATCGCTGGAGGACGGGTCGGCCGATCACCCGGTCGCTGAGGCGCTGAGCGAACTCATTCAAGCCGCCGGGCAGAGCAACGTGCATTTGATGTGGACGCTGAATGTCACGGCCCGTGCGCTCCTTGATGAGGTTCAACCCGTTCCTCTCAGCAATTCACTGAAGGGCCGACTGGAGGATGCAGGGGAGACCTTGACATCCAGCAGCAACCTCAATCCGGGGGTGCGCATGGACCAGCTGCTGAACAAGCTCTCCGGAAATGCGATGGATCAGGATGCCCTCGCCGTCATTTATTATCATCTGGTCACAGGCGCTATGGATGGCAGTCGCGAGGGGCAGAAAATGTTTTGCCAGGGCATTCTTCAATGGGCAGAAAAATCTCCGGACGGCGGCAGGCGCAGTGAGCTGATGAAAGAGGCCGCGCTCTATGCTAGGCTCACGCTTGCTAATGCGGCTGAAGAAGCAGCTGCGCCAAAAGCAGGCAGTCCCGTGTCTGCGGACCAGCAGGCCATTCTGGACATCCTGACAGATGAGAAAAAATCACTGCCGCTCCGTGTGTTGCTGACGGCATCCATCCTGCACGACATTTCCAGCATCCGGCATCCGGCCCTAACGGCTGCCGCCGGGCGTTTGCTGCCTGGAATCTTCAGCGAACGACTGCCGGTTTCCAATGAGCATGCGGCGCAGTTGATGGTCATGCTGGCACAAACACCTGTGTCGCCGGATACCCTTGATGTGCGCCGGTCAGTGCTGGCTGCCAGTCCATTTCTGCGCCAGGGCATGGCGTCAGGCTTGCAGGCCTCGCTGGATCTGGCGCTTCAGTGCGGGGATAGAGAACTGGCCCGACAGATTGTAGAATCGCGAGGGGATGAGTTTGATGCCGGCTACATCAGCATTCTGATCCGGCATCACGAGCCTGAACTCATAGAACTGGCCGTGAAGCCGGACCGGGATGAACTCTTCGGTGAAGCCTCCGGGGACTATGCCATGTGGGACAAGCCGCTGGCTGACGGGCTGGCCTCCGGCCTAGAAAAGGTCAGTGATCTATCATTGCGCTATGCGCTGACTGTGGCGCTGAACGATTTCCCGCCGACGCTTGGCATGCCTGACCGCATCGACCGCCTAGCGGTGCTGGCCGCAGGGTTCGAGGACGTGGAGTGGAAGCGTGAGGACGTAAAGGAAATCACGCTTAAAATTCTGGCAGATGACCTCAAGGTAGCCCGGGCAGCGGCAGCTCCATTGCGGAAGGCCAGTGAAGGCCTGACCTCAGCTAGGCTGGCCACAGTTGATGGATTGTCCGGTAAGAGCAGCATTTATCTGGCTGATCTGAGCCTAGCGGCCATGGCCGGGGATACCGGTTATCTGGACAAAGATGCGGCAGAGACACGTAAATTGCCCGCTGGCTCCAATAACCGGCAGGGGGCGTCCGCATCCTTGTGGAGTGCTGTGGATGCTGGCTTGAAAGTGGAGTGGTGGAAGACTGAGCCGGCGGTGGTGGATCGCATGGCGGCGTGGTACCGTGATCGCATGGCGGAAGAGGGATTCGTCAAGAACACGGATGAACCTGACTGCAGGGTTCACGCAGCGGTGTTTTATCATGCGCTGCACGACCGCATGAAAGAGCTGGGCACATGGTGGACCGGACTGGAGGAATCCCGCCGCCGGCCGCTGTGGGAACTCATGATGAAATCTTCGCTGAACAGGCTGACCTACTCCTGCCAGCTGCCGGTATGGCGGGGAGCCATGGACAAGGAAACGAAGGACGTCGCCATGAAGTGCCGGGACGGGGTCTTCCTGCGGTTTCTGGCCAGTCCGTTGGGCGGTATGGGGACTCACGTGGCGACCGAATTCGCTGAAACCTGGGGCTCGCAGGAGGAGTTCCTGAACCTAGCGGACGCGGCGATGCAGGCGAGGCCCGATGACTGGTGGTTGTGGTATGAGACTGCCTTGACGATGACGAGGCATAACCGGAAGGCAGACGCCCTGAAGCTTTCGGAGGCGGCGCTGGCGAAACTACCGGTATCGCGCACCGGGCCGTGGGTCTTCCACCAGTCCATTGCTGTCCTCTGCGCGGAGGACGCGCAGCCTGGCAGTTCGATGAAGTTTTTTGACAGGGTGCTCTCCGCGGCGGCCCTGCATCCTGCGCCCACCGAAACCGTGGAGGACAAAAGTGCCGGGGACAGGTGGGCACAGGTGTGCCGCGACATTTCCAGCGGGCCGGCCAAGGCTTCCGGAGACGGGCTCCCGGCCCTCAGGCTGGCGAAAGCGCTGCTGGCAGGCCCCTCTCCAGATGAGCCTCAGGCATGGTTCCTAACCGTTAGCAGCTGCACGGCAGCGGCGGAGTTTCATGAAAAAGCAGGAGCGAAAGACGTGGCTAGGGCATGGGCTTCCCTAGCGCTTCAGGCCCGGCAAAAGCTACGCCGGCTGGATCCTGCTATGGGGCTTGATGAGGAGCGCAGGGCCGTGCAAATCCTCAATGACGGACGGACCAATGTGCCGCTCATTCCGCTCGGCGCGCAGTGGCGCTATCTCGCTGACGGCTC
>JAYVJI010001027.1:0-1642 GCA_043769435.1 Verrucomicrobiota bacterium | reverse complement strand
CCCCGGGCCGCACTGGTGGCATACAGATGACACCCAGATGGGCATGGCTATTGTGGAGGAATTGGCCGTCGCCGGGGAAATCATTCCGGAAAAGCTAGTGCAGCGGTTTGCCCGCCGCTTTGCTGCCGATCCAGGCCGGGGGTATGGCAAGGGCGCGAGGATGCAGCTGGAAGAAATCGCCCGCGGGACCTCCTGGCGCATTACCTCAGCGGAAGCTTTTGGTGGCCGCGGCTCCATGGGGAACGGCAGTGCCATGCGGGCCGGACCGTTAGGGGCTTGGTTTGCTGAGGACTTGGATCTGCTGGTCTACCAGAGCAAGCTGGCCGCGATGGTAACGCACGCTCATCCGGAAGGGCTCGCGGGCGGCGTGGCGGTAGCACTGGCCGCGGCAGCAGCATGGAACACGCGCGGCTTGGATCTGGGGGAGGCACGTACACGCCTATGGAGCACCGTCATGGAACGCACCCCGGCAGGTGAGACCCTGGAGGCGGTCCAAAAGGCGCAACAGCTTCCCCTGACTCCGCTCCGGCAGACGCCGCACGCGCGCTCGGCTCAGGATTCCTAGTGACGGCTCAGGACACCGTTCCTTTCGCCCTTTGGTGTGCAGCACGACACTTGCAAAACTATCATGAGGCCATGTTCACCACGTTGGAGGGTGATGGTGATAGCGACACCAACTGCGCCATCGTCGGCAGCATTGTGGCCCTGCGAGTCGGTGCGGAGGGAATTCCAGCGTCCTGGTTGAATTCACGCGAGCCCTTGGATCTGCAAATCCAGTGACTTTATCAGTGAAACCACAGAGAGACAGAGGAACGCCAGACGTTATCAGTTCAGGCCTGGCAGCGCTGGCGGCGGCCGGCGCAGCGACCACCTCAGGCGCGTGACTGCAGACCCGCGTGCCTCGGGCAGGATGGCAATGAATAGCGATTCCGGGGGCTTGGGGGCGGTCGGAATGGGAGGCGGGGCAAAGTCAGCTCGTTTCATTGCATAGGGTAGTTGGATTATGGAAATTATAACCCATTGCCGAATTTCTGCCAGCAAAATTTGTTGTCGCAGTAGAAATCGATCCTGAGGACCGTTGGGACCGTTGGGCCATCTCGTACCCGAGCCGAGCCGACCCGACCCGACCCGATACGACCCGATACGACCCAAGGCATCGCCACGCTCAGCCCCGGGCTAGAATCGTGATGGGCGCTCCGCCAGGGAAGACGTTTTGCCGCCAGCAGCGGGTTAGCCGGAGGCAAAACCTGCACCACTTTGGGTAGCAGCTTCGCTGGGGTCAGCTTCCGGCGATCAACTTCACCAGTTCCGAAGACTTGGTGTATATGTTTTTCGATTGTTCAGCAGTGAAGGCCTTACCCTCAGGCAGATCCACCAGCAGGCGGATCTCCTCCAGTCCGGCCTTCAGCTTTTTCACCTGGTCCTGCGCCGCATATTTAGGATCGAGATCTGCTAGGATGGCGGCGAAGTATTCCACCAGATCTGTGCGGGCCATGACTCTTGCTTTTTCGGGGCTGAAAGGCTCGGCGGCGGCGCCACTGGCTATTTGCAGCCCGCGGAGCCATCCGCCCATGGCGATCAGGTGGGCTATTTCCATGTCCCTCAGCAAAACCATTTCCTTTTCTACATCCCGCTGGGTGGC
>JAYVJI010001026.1:0-3001 GCA_043769435.1 Verrucomicrobiota bacterium | reverse complement strand
AATGCTGGTGCATACCGGCCCAGAATTCCTCCGGCCCTAGGCCGACCACAGTACCCGTGATCTCCGCACTTTCCGCAGCACCGGCGCTCCCGCCCTCATGAACCGCGCGCCCATGATCCAGCGTGATCTGGTGAACGCGTCCGGAACCACCGGCACACTCCAGGACCAGTGCGCTCGCAGCTTCGCGGCTCGACGCCTTACCCAGTGAGAGACACATCCGGCGGGCAAAGGCCGGTGCCTGACGCAGGTCCTGCAGGACAAACGGGCTGCCTTCCTCCGGGCATTTGAAGGTGACAAATCCACGTTGCTGATAGCCCGGGCGCCAGCCTGGATGTTCCAAAGCCACTTCCGCTTTGAGCACCCTTTCGGATCCTGGATTGGTCAGTGCAAAGAGATAGGGAGATGAAAGTGGCTGCATCTGATATTAGTTAGGAAGCAACCGCAGGCGGCGACCTGCGCCGTCCGGGGTGAGCCCCCACCACTGAGCGGTGGCGGGCAGCAGCTCAGGAAAGAGATCCGCCCACTCTATGATCGCTATCCCGCCGGCGTCAAGATAGTCGTCCCAGCCCAGGGCCAGTGCCTCCTGTGCCGAGCGCAGGCGGTGGAAGTCAAAATGAAACACCGGGCAGAGGCCGCCGTGGTATTCATGGACAAGCCCGAATGTCGGACTGGAGACACTGTCACGGCAACCCAAAGCCTCGCAAAGGCCTCTGGTCAGATGCGTTTTTCCCGCGCCCATGGGACCGCACAGGGCGATGACGTCTCCGGGTTTGAGAGTGGCGGCGATAGCAGCGCCGGCGGCCACCGTGGCGGTGGCATCCGTTAGGTATTCTCCGGCATCCATGGCGCCGGTGGCAGCAGAGTCACCTGGCATTCCGGCCTCTGCTCCTGATTTCGCCCGAAGTCACAAAACCATCCTTATCCGCATCGAGCCGCTCGAAAAGCCATGCCATGGCTTTCCCTGCTTCATTGCGGGAAACACGGCCATCGCCATCCGTGTCGTAGCGGGTGGCGAAGCGCCCCAGGGACCGGTTCGTCAGCGAAAGGGTTTCACCGGAGGCCGACTTGCCCGCCACCTCCGCCGTGACGTATTCCACATAGCCTATGAGCATTTCCTCATCGGATTGCAGCCCCCATTTTACAGTCCTTGCTGGATCAGGATTCGCAGGATTGGCGCTGCTGTTGTCATACCACGCGGTGGCCTCCAGCCTGCTGCCACGGGGTGCGGAAAGCGGCTCTGCCAGACGGTATTGCAGTTGCCAGTTAAAGTCGTACGCAGGCACTTCCAGCAAGGTCCTGCGGGATTGATCCGGCAGCACCAGCTCATAGCGGAACGCCTTGCCCCGCACGTGCATGTGCGGCATGTATGTCAGGATCTGCGCAGCGAAGGGGACCGGCAGCATTGCTTTCTCTTCATGCTTCGCCACTCCCGGCGGGATGCTGATCCGGTGATTCTTCACCGCTGCCACCCGGACTTCGTGTTGGGGCGGGCTGGAGGAAAACTTCAACCCCAGCCTTGTTTGATCAAGTGCTGCGGTTCCGTTTGGCGTATAGTGGAGCTGGAAAAGAATGGAGGATCCCTTGGGCAGGCGCTTGGCGTAGCCGGGCGGGTAATTCGACCCCGTAGCCCCGGGGACATACGCGGCGAAAAAGTCATCATCATTCCCCGGCCCCCGCTGCCCCTCAGGCACTACGAATACCAGCACGTGATGCGTTTGCTCACGGGCGGAAGGCAGGACCTCCATCGCCTCTACCCACCGGTCCTCAGCAAAGTTAGTCTTCACCTGCCTTATCACGTAAGGCATTTTACCAGTGGCCGCGACCGGGATGCGCTCCGCCACCGTGAGCACTTCATCAGGAGTGCCCATGGTCCACTCCGTCGGCCACTGGCGCGGAACCGGCGCATCTGCGGGATCGCCCGCAGCGTGGTCACCAGCCAGCCACGCCAGCAGATCCCGCCTGTCAGCTTCAGGCAGGGTGCGGTCATTGAGCCAGGGGGAGTGACCTCCGGCGGCGGCAGGAGCGGCAAACCACGGCGGCATGATGCCCGCCTTGACAGCTTTGCCGACCGTCCCGGCCCGGCTGATCAATTGCTCTCGGGTCTCCAGCGGAAACGGCCCGAGCCCGCCCTGATGATGGCATTCCTGACAATTCGCCTGCATGATGCGTGAGACCCGTCCGTGCCATGTGATGGCGCTCGGAGTTGTCGGGGAGACTTTGACCGGCTCCACTAGGCAACCCGGTGCCGTCGTCGCCTGGATCCGGGGTCTGCTATTCCCGCTCAAGGCCGTGAGGGCATGCTCCAGAAAGGGCTGCCGGGCCTGCTCAAGTTGATAGCCGATGCCATACTGATCATCCACCGCACCCCTGTACATCACCGTCCGGGACTTGTCCAGAACCAACACCTCCGTGGTGCTGGTGAGACCCAGCGCAGAGGCCAGAGTCCGTGTGGCATCCAGAACGCAGGGGCCAGACCATTTTTGCGCAGCAGCCATGGCGGTCAGGCTTTCCTCTGTGTCTGTGGACACCGCATCAACAAACACGAAGCTTGCTTTTCCTTTCCATGCCTTTTCCATGGAGGCCAAAACGGGGGCCAGCTTTTTGCTCAGTGGACAGGACGTGCTCGTCATGGCGATAACCGTTAGCGGTGCCTGCGCACAGAGCACGCTGAGCCGGGACTTCGCTCCTACCAGCGGCGACAACTCCACATCTGCCAGCTGCCGCCCGATCCCGCATTCCGCCGCAGCACGGGGCACCGGGCTTTCTGTTAGGGCAGACAGAGCCGCGGACTGAAGTCCGGCTATGGCGAGAAGCAGAAAAAGGGAGCGCATGGTTATGGCAACTTTGATGGAGGTAATGTGATTCAGGTGCAGTGATTCACACCGGAGAGATGGCGGGCGGCGATGAAATGTTACAACTTTATCCGGGCGGGGCGCTATCCACCACGTCCCTCAGCAGGGAACTGAACGCGGTCCCCCGGAGCGCATCCGGCGAGCGCTGC
>JAYVJI010001025.1:0-2666 GCA_043769435.1 Verrucomicrobiota bacterium | reverse complement strand
TCCCGGGCCTAGCGGAGCTTGTCCTCAACATACCAATCCTCTGCTTTTTGCCGCGCCCATGGAGTTTGCCGCAGAAATTTGAGGCTGGAGTTGACTGTGGGATCGAACATGAAGCACCTGACAGGAATGCGCTCCGCCATGGCGGCCCAGCCGTGGCTACTGATCAGGTGATCCAGAATAGCGGCGAGGGTCACGCCGTGGAGAGGATCCCGGGAGCGCTCAGTGCAGGTGCCCATAAAAGAAGTTTCAGGAACCAGCGGCTGGCGGCATAGCCACTGCTGCCGCTTCCGCTGGAGCTGGAGCTGGTGCTGGTGCTGCTGGTGCTGCTGGTGCTGGTGGGGCGGAGGCGGTAGCTGCGGGCACCTTTCGCAGGGACTCGAGGCGCTGGATCTCTGTGATCAGAAAGTCTGGGCGCATGAAGGGTTCATAGCTGACGTGCTGCCAAGCGAGGTGCCCTGCAGCATCGATGTAACAGGTGGCGTGCAGGGGTTTGTTCTCAAAGTCATCCCACGCATCAAAGGCGTGAAAGGCGGCCTTATCCGCAGCGGAGTGGACCGGAAATGGCGCTGGATTTCCTGCTGCTGAGATGGTCGCGGCATCATCTGTGCTCAAGGCCAGGACGGGCAGGCCCGCTTTTTCGAAAGCAGGTGCGGCTTCGCTGAAGGCCTTGAGCTGTGCATTGCAATGTGTGCAGGCGCTGCCCAGAAAGAGAATCAGCACATGGGGCCGGCCCTTCATGCTGTCGCTGGACACCGGCTGATTTTCCCTCGTCACAGCGGTCCACGCGGGAGCGTCCCACGGATGCCATTCCACAGGCCCTAGGGTGTCCAGTCCCGGCCTCGTGCCCACATCGGTAGGCTTGGCCTCCGCTATGCGCCAGTCGCCCTCCACGCCGGCCGCTGCGGCCACTGGCTGCAGTCTGGCAAGTGCGGGCGTCTGCAGGTCTGACCACGCCGCGATCGGGCGCAGCTTCTGAAACTCCGCGACGGCTTCGTCCTTGCGCCCGGCCTGCCAGAGGACCCATGCGTAGAGGGCATGCGGCTGGACCAGTTTGTCCGACTTCGCCGCAAATCCCTTTGCCTGATCAACTGCTTTATCTATGTTGCCTAGCGCGAGGTGGATCAGGACGGTGCGATGCTCGTGGACATCGCGGAGCCCGTCCACCAGCTTGCCGGCCTCCTCTTTGCGACCGGCAGCGAGATGATCCCGGAGGCGCAGTTCCTGAATGGCAGGCTGTAGTTTCTCAAGTTTTTTGGTGACAGGCAACATGGCCTCAGCCATGGCTTTGTTGATGTCGTCCGCGCTTTTTTTGTCCGTGCGGGCCTTCGCCTCCGCAGTGGCAGCGGCAGCGGCGCGGTCCTTTTGGAGGGCGGACTCGCGGGCTTCCAGCAATGCCAGCCCAGCCCTGCCGGCGGCGGCATCTCCTTTCCCATAGCCGGCCAGCCCCTGAAGTTGCTCCGCCTTCCACTGGTCATCGAACTGCTCCGCGCCTGCCAGTAGCGGTGTGGCGGAGAGACTGAGCGCGGTGTCCCACAGTTCCCAGCGCAGGAGCGTCTCGATGAGCCTGTTCCGCCCGTATTGCCACGCGCTGCCCTCCTCTTTGAATTGCTGATCCGGCTTGTCAGTCACGCTTTCACTGCGCGGGATGCGCGGCATGGCGATGAGGTTCATACTAACCGTTAGGGAATCCTGGACCCGCCCGAGGTTGTTATAGTTCCGGACCAGCCACTCGCTGTTGTGAGCGAAATTATGAATCTGGTCCGGCCAGATATGGCTGCGGATCATCTGAGCATGGTCCACCCTAGCGGCGGCTTCTTGTTGCCAGGCGGAGTCCGCCCAGCGCTGGAGATCCGCATAAATATGGCCCGGCATGTGCCACATGTGGGCCACCGCGGGCGCACACGGCCCACAGGCGGCCGCCGCAGGCAATCCCCGGGCCGGGCGCTCGTGGTCCCACAGGTGGATGAGGTAGTGATGGACAGGGTGCTGCGGATTCCGGCTCAGCACCTGCTGGCAAAGTGCGTCGATGGAAAGACTGCTTCCCAGATCCATCCCCAGCTTGTTGTTATTCCGCCAAGCCAGCATGGCGACGCCCGCACGCGCCTCATCATCATCAAAATCAAGTGCTATCCCTTCCAGATTCCTGACCAATTCCCTCGCGGCATCCTTCCTTTCCTGATCATTCTTTTTCTCTTTGAAAAATTTCGTCCCGCTCTCGATGTAAGCCTTTTCCCGGGGGGTGAGCTTGTCCACGGCCACGGCCCGCTTCATGAAATCACGTGCGCGGTTTTCGTTTTCAATATTGGCCATCGCCAGACCCCAGTGGGCCATAGTGCAGGCCGGATCGATAGCCAGTACGGTGCGGAAAGAACGCTCCGCCTCCCAAAACCAGAAGCCATGCAGCTGAGCCACGCCCTGATTGAAGAATTGCTGCGCGGCAGGGTCCGCAGTGGTGATGGGAAACTTCACCTCGCCGCAGCCCGGCAGCAGGGGAAGTCTCCGGCGGGGGCCGTCATTGAAGCTACCGCCATGCATGGAATGCCCGGCAGGCGCGTCCGGCGCAGTTTCGGCGCTGACTACTGCGGGGGGGGCCGCCCTGAGAGGGAGCGCCGCTGCCAGCATAAATGCCGGAACACAATTAGTGAAAAACTTCATTCATATAGTAA
>JAYVJI010001024.1:0-2305 GCA_043769435.1 Verrucomicrobiota bacterium | reverse complement strand
CTATCAAGGCGGACCGTGCGGCGCGGGATGCGAAGCTGATCGGAATTCGCAGGAAGTCTGTAGCGTGAAAACCTTGGACTGATCTAGCCTGCTGCGGACGAGACCTTGCCAGCAGGCTGGCTACGGAAAAGCGCAGCAGGCTGCCGCAGTCCAAGGCCAAGGCCACCAGCGGCAGCCATCAACGTGACGCTGCGGTCAATTGGTGGCGGATTTAGGAGGCTTGACGCTGAATAGCCTTTCCTTAATCGGCGGGCTGAGAATTTCCACATGGCCGTCAAGGAAGACGAAGGCAGCGGCGCGGTTTGAAAACCAGTCGATTTTGTTCCCGGCTTTGCGTTCCGCACTTGTCTTGGCTAGTGGCAAGTATTTTTCGCCGTTTTGCTTGTTAAATGTGGACCAGCCGTAGCACATGTAGAGGGTCTGACTTGGATCGCTGTATTCGGACATTTTGTGGTATATTTTCGAATCACGGACGCTGCTATTGAATGCATATGGCACGTAAGCGCATGTGTCGGGAATGGCACCAACCCCTTCGCCCTGAAAAGTCCCTTTCATCTTCTCATCCGTAGTGGAGAGTATCCCGGAAATGGCTTGTTTTAGAGCGGTTTGTGATGCTTTGCTTTCGTTTAGAGTAAGATTAGAAGAAATATATGGCGCAAGCACTCCCCAGAAAGTTGTGACAATCCATTTCTTATTGAGTCTCTCCTCTCCTTCAAAAATAACGGTATTTATATTGCCGTTGTTTTCCATTGCGTAGGCCATGCAAGCCACGCTCGCCTGGTTCAGCGGACTGAGCGACTTAGCTTCGTAGGCCTTTTGCTTGATCCGCTTGGTCATGACAACCACCACAAGTGCGAGCACTGCGATGATCGAAATGACGACCATCACCTCGACAAGGGTGAAGCCTCGGTGGCGGCTGGGGTTTCTGAACGGGAGGGTTTTCGTGGAGGGCTTGGGTTTCATGGGTTTGGAGGATTTCTGGAGGGGCGGCTTGCGCTTCCGCAATTCCAATACGGCGAAACGGGCCTCCGTCAAGGCCGGGGGTCGGGTGCCAAGCGCGGAACGACGACTTACTATGGAGCGGATAGGCCGCCAAGCGGCCAATCTCACGGGA
Organism: Verrucomicrobiota bacterium; assembly: GCA_043769435.1. Lineage (GTDB taxonomy): Bacteria > Verrucomicrobiota > Verrucomicrobiia > Verrucomicrobiales > V1-33 > JAYVJI01. Next base: position 1,191 of record JAYVJI010001024.1, on the reverse strand, counting down.
AAACTGCGGATTTTGCACATTATGGGCAATCTATGTCACTTCCCGACCACGCTCGCCGCCTTGCCATGCTTGAGGAAGAACTCCAGCAGTTTTTCGGACTCAAAGAACTCCGCGATTTCCTCGTGTCCTTTGCCGGGCACGATGACGAGTTCGCCGGGGCCGCCGAGTTTCTGGTAACGCTTGATGAGTTCGCCGCTGTTTTTTTCCAAGGGCACCACTTGGTCGTTGTCTCCATGCAAGTGCATGACGGGCACCTTCGATTTCGCGAGCGGGGCGAGGCGTTCGATGGGGTTGTGCTCTTTGATTTTTGCGGTCAGCTCTTCGTCGGTGATGCCATAGGCTTTGGCGGTAGCGGCGAGTCCGGGGTAGCTGGTGAAATCACAGACTGCATAAATCCCGCCGATGCACTGCACTTTTTCCGGGTTCTCGACGGCCCAGTTATACCACATCAGGCCGCCGCGACTTTGTGGGAGCAGGCAGACTTTGGGCGAGAGTCCGTGTTGTTTCACGACGTGCTCGTAGAACTTGCTGTAGGTCGCGCGGCTTTGCGGACTGCCGAAGGAGTCGCCGACATCCGTGCCGCAGATGTAGAAACCGTTTTTCAAGAGACGTGAAAACAACCAGTCCATTCGTTTGCCGGGGTACTTTCCCAAGGTCGGCGCATACCAAAGCCATGGCTTGGAACCGTCCGCAGCGGGCTCTGTGGGCTGGATGATGAAGCCCTTCACATCGCCGATCTGCAATTCCAGACACTTTGAATCATAGCGCTTCGATTCGGTGCCTTCTGGAGCGGACAGAGAGAGCGCGACGGACGCGAACAGTGCGGTGAGGATTGAAAATGCGGTTTTCATGGTTTGCTTTGCCGGACGGCTGATGCTGTGACACTGAATCCTCCGGCAGAAGGAAAAACCCGGATTTCCCAAGCGTAAACAATGCCCCCGGGCCGCGTCTGACCATGAGCCAAACTGTTGTTTTTCCTTCCTTTGGTGGCAGCCCTCCATATCGTCCCCGCAAATCAAAAATGCGGAATCCGCGAAACCAGAACCAAGCAAATGAGCATCGCCAAATCACCCTTGTCCCGTATCGCCAGTGTCTGCGTTCTTGCGATCACATGCGCCTTCGCATCCAGCTCGCGCGCCGAAGAGCCGAACTACTACACACCTGAGACCACGCCGATCTTCAATCCATTCC
>JAYVJI010001023.1:0-1691 GCA_043769435.1 Verrucomicrobiota bacterium | reverse complement strand
GCCAGGAAAGGTGACAAGGGTGTAGCCGTCAGATGCTGTATTCATGCGGACCGCGTCGCCCTTGAATCCCTCCTGCAAGGCTACGTCCCAGTTCATGGCGTACTGGATGCCGCGACGGATGGTGCGCTCCTTTAGTAGTGGCCGGGAGCAGTTAATGCTCATGCCCCATGTTGGCCGGGGGATTTCATTGTAGAATGTAGTCTTGTGGATATAGCCATTCGCCACCAGTGGGTGCGCATCCGGCAGGCTTCGGTACCAGTATTCCGCGAGCCGCATGGAAAAGATATCTATCTCCCCTTTCTCTAGCAGCGCCAAGCCCTTCACCTGCTCCCGCACGGTTGTGACCTTTATGTTATCCACGTTGTAGCGGTAACGGTGATGCTTCCGTTCCGCAGCCCACCAGTTTTTCACTTTGGAAAGGGTGATGCTGCGGCCTTTTTCGATATTCTCCGGCCTTACCTCGAAGGCTCCGGTAGTCGGCTCAAACTGCCACTGGTAGTATTCCTGCCAGTCATCAGCCAGCTCCGCATAAAAGTGTACCGGCACGGGCCGCGCAGCTTTCATTTTGGAAAACAGGTCCGGCTTTTTTTCCGGCAGGGTGATGGCTATGGTGAGGTCATCAAACTTGGTAATGCGGGAAAAGTTTTCGGTATAGTGCTGCTGGTACCAAAGATCCTTGGTGTAGTTGCTCCGCATGAAATAGAAGCAAAAGAAATAGTCGTCCGCCCTCACCGGTACTCCATCACTGAATGTCGCTGCGGGATCCAGCTTGAAATAAACCGTCCGTCCGTCCTCGCCGATGGCCCAGTGAGTGGCCAGCTGGGGGAACCAATCCAGAGTATCGGGCTGCTGTTCGACCAGCGAGAGCGCGTTGGAATCCAGGATGTAACCACGGAAGGCACCATTGGCATCCGGGCCGATGAAACGCAGGGTGCGGGGAAAGTCCGGCAGGTAGTAATAGTAAGTGCCGCCTTTTTTGGCCGCAGGATCACCCAGCTCGGCGGTATTTGCCCCGTCCTCCCATTTCAGCCCTGCCGGAATTTTATCCGGGCTGGAAAAGATGAAGAAATCCGGGTAGCGTGCGAACATCTGCATGGCTTCATCCGGAAGCGGCACCCGGCTTTTAGGGTAGGGCTTAATCACTGTTTCTCTGCTGCAGGAGGCGAGCACAGTGGCTGCGGCTCCGCCTGCAAGTGTTATGGCCTCGCGGCGTGTGATGGGCTGCTTTGGTTTCATCTACCGGTAGGTTGTGAATTTTCGCGGATCGAAGGCCTCCCGCACAGCTTCCCCAACAAAGGTGACCAGCAGCAGGATCAGCACGAGAGCGAAGAACGCTGAAAGAATGATCCAGCTGGCTTCTTTATTGGCGATGCCCATTTCCAGCATTTCGCCCCAACTGGGGGTCGGTCGGGGCAGGCCAAAGTTCAGAAAATCGAGGGCGGTGAGGGCCGTGATGCCGCCGGAGACTGTGAAAGGCAGGAAGGTTACCGTCGTTGAAACAGTGTTAGGGAGAATGTGCCTGAATATAAGCCGGGCGGTGCTGGCTCCTGAGAGCCTGGCCGCTGCCACGTAGTCCCGGGCTTTTTCCTTCATCGTGGCCGTCCGCATGTAGTAGGCCTTTCCCGTCCAGTCGAAAATGACCATGATCCCCAGCAGCAGGGAGATGCGCCAGGGCGTGCTCAACCCGGCGG
>JAYVJI010001022.1:0-4182 GCA_043769435.1 Verrucomicrobiota bacterium | reverse complement strand
GCCCGGGCGGTGTAGAGGGCGGCGGTCCAGCCTGCGCAGCCGGATCCGATGATGATGACGTTTTCGATTTCCATAATATGATGTGGCGGGCGGATAAGGTGCTATGGGGGGGCTGTCAAAGGGATCACGCGTTAAGCATTGAGCAGCGCTGCGCGGCGGCGCTTCCAGTGGAGATGCAGCCGGGACCATTGCCAGACCAGGAGCACGCTCACGATGAATGTCCACCTGATGGATACTTCGTTCATGGCGGTGCGCAGCGGGCCTGCGGGGATGAATGGCTCCGGCAGGGTCACCAGTGAGGCGTAGATGAGTTCCGCGATGGGAGAAATGCCAGCTACCCAGATGGCGGTTTCGGTGATCTCCTTTTGGCTGACGGCAATGATGAGGCCGGCCATGACAGGCAGGAGTCCAGCGAAGACAGAAATCAGAAAAAGCAGCCTGCCGCCGCTGGTTTCGAGGGCGGCGTGGAAGAGCAGCGAAGTCAGGCCCAGCACTGCTAGGAAGCGCCATGAGGAGGCCCACGTGATCACCCGGGAGGCACTGAACCAGTGACTGCCGGCCACGCCGTGATTAAAGCACCACCATGCGACTGTGCCCACTAACACCAGCAGTGCGACCAGCGGCAGCGCCGGAGAGGAGTCTCCCAGAAGCGGAGCGCGCAGGCGTCCGTGCTTCAGGGCGCGGCGCAGTCCCCGCTGTTGGGTTTCTGCGAACGGGGTCATCATGATGATGAGCATGATGATGAGCAGCAGTAAATTCAGCGCGAAAACGCAGGACATGCCGGCGGCTTCAGCGACGTGCGGCGCTGGCATGGCGGGGAATTTAGGTGCGCGCCTCAGGCCGAAAGCGGCGGCATCCTGCGCGGCCTTTTCGATGCCCCGGGACAGGCCCTGGCTGGGGAAAAGTGAGCCATCCTTGGCCAGCGGCAGTGCATTCCCTATCAGGAGCACATTGATCCACAGAAAGATGCCCACCCCCCACACTCTGCTCAGCAGGTGGGACTCCGACTTCTTCCATTTTCTCCACACCATCACCAGCATACTCAGGATGAAGGATCCCTGCACCATGAAGGTGAAGAGGAGGTCGGGCATTTTGAAATGGAAGAACGGTACGATGCTGGAAGCTTCGATGCCGGTGCTCAGGGTTAGGATGGAGGAATGTACCGGCGCCATCTGTGAGGAGTGCTCTACGAGGACCGGCCAGAGGGTCAGGTAGCGGACAAAGGGAAATCCCAGCCGTGCTCCCTGCGGGACTAGGGTGTAGAGTGTGAATACCAAGCCCATGCTGAGCAGGAAGGCCCAGCGGCGGTTTTTCAAAACTGTGCCGCTAACTAGTCCCGTGAGATGATAGAGCAGGACGGCACACATGAATACGCTGTAGACCGGCAGCCAAGCCTGCCAGGGGACATGGCCCTGCCAGAGGCACCATGCGGTGCAGGGCAGGGTAGCGGCGAAGAGTACGTATTCCCTGATGGGCAGCCCCATCAGGTAGCCTAGGGTTTTGGCCATGGGGGTCACTGGAGTCAGCCGCTGGTAATCCACGCTGCCCTCATCCGCTTCAGCGGTCATGCCGCCGGCCACCTGGCCAGTGCCGAGGACGAACAAGAGCAGTCCCTGAAGGACCAGCAGAGGGAAGACCGGAGTGCGGCTGTAGTGTACCGGGTTGTCTATTCTGGCCTTCAGCGCAGAGGTCGCCTGCATCCGGTAGATGACATCATCCAACAGCTGGGCGACATCGTTTCTGGTCGGCCTTGCTCCAGGAATGGGGGCGCGCATGGCGGGAGCCATCTTCAGTTGCTCGTATTGAAACACGTCCCAGCGCTTGTGAAAGGCCGGCAGAAACAGTACCATGAACCAGCCGGCGATCAGGACGATGAGCAGCCATGCGGTGAGCGGGCCCCGGCGCAGGCGGGAGCGGCAGTAGCGGTGGAGGAGGGGGTTCGCCCACCATTGCCACCATGGAGGGGGAGACATGCGGTGTTCAGAAATGGCGGTTGGAGGCAGCGATCTGCATGAGGATGTCTTCGAATGAAGCGCGCTGTTCTTCATAGCTGCGCACTGCTATGCCTGCGGAGGTGATGCTGCTCAGCAGGCCGGCCTGGGTATCCAGTTCCCCGGTAAAGCGAAAGGAAAAGCGCTCGCCCTGCCGGGTGACTTCCTCCACCGCAGGGACGCTAGCTAGCAAGGCGGCGGCCGCTTCTGCAGATCCGGGAAGCACCGTCAGACAGAGCACCCGGCTGCTCTCGCCAAGGAGCGAGCGGACCACATCCACCTGACCGGCGGCCAGGATGCTGCCCTTATTCATAACACAAAGCGAGGTACACATGTCAGCGAGTTCACTGAGAATATGTGAGCTGATGACCACGGCGGCACCGCTGTCCGCCATACGGCGCAAGGTCAGCCGCAGGTCCCGGCGGGAGAGCGGGTCCATGCCGCTGGCCGGTTCATCCAGGATGAGTATGCGGGGCCGGTGCAGCAGGGTTTTGGCCAGCACCAGCCGCTGGGTCTGGCCTCGGGAGAGCTTGTGGCACCATGAGTCCCGTTGATCAGTCAGGTTCACTTCTTCGAGGCATTCGGCTACCCTGGCCTTTCTTTGCCGTGCACTGCCCAGACCGTAGCCATGGGCGTAGAGTTCGAGAAATTCCCAGGCCTTCAGATCAGTGGGAACAGGTGCTAGGTCCGGCATGTAGCCCATGAGTGACCGGGCGGCTTCTGTTTCCTCAAACAAGTCCAGCCCGCACATCCTCACCTCTCCATAGGTTGGGTGATTGAGCGTGGCTAGGACCCGGAAGGTGCTGGTTTTTCCTGCTCCGTTAGGACCCAGGATGCCGTAGACTTCACCCGGCGGGATCGAGAGGCTGATGTCCCTCACGGCCACAAAGCTGCCGTAGTCCACGCGCAGGTCGCGGATCTCTATGGCAGGAGTGACCGTCGTCTCCATCAGCGTCCCAGCCGTTGAGAAAGCCTAGCCCGGACGTCGTCTGCTAGGCGGGAAATGTGAGCCAGGGACCATTCTATGATGTCGAGTCCATCATCGAGAATGAGTGGAGTCAGGTCCATGGCATAGGCTGCGCTGTCGCTCTTATCGCCGGCGTGGGAGGAATGGAAGGTGGCATTGGCCCGGCGGCGTCCCTGCACTGCGAGGTCATAGCGTTTGCCGCCGGCGATCTGACTGTCAAAAAGCCCATTGAGCGCAGCGGCGAGATGGTCAGGACCGGAAAGATCGCTGACGATTTTTTCGCTGTCGCTCAGCCAGTCCAGATTGCGCCAGCCTTCGCAACCATGGACGGCTGATGGCCGCTGGGCCGCAGGCAGGAGCCGGATCGCTTCTATCAGCGCTACGAAGACGCCGATGTGCGTGTCATGCTTGTCCACAGGGTTGTGCGTGTAGACGACGCGCGGCTGGGAGTATAGCAGGATCCGGTGCAGGTCATCACGCAGCAATGGATCTGTGGCGGACTTCACCGCACTGCTGGCATGGTCCAGCTGGAGCATGATGCCGTAGCGCCCTGCTGCGGCTGCCAGTTCCTGTTCCTTGCGGCGGACGGACCGCATCTCTGCATCTGTATACCGAGCATAGGCCCCGCTGCGGGAACTGCCTGCGCCGTCAGTGCAGGTGACGCCACCGAACCATTGGTCCGCGGAGTCATAACATTCGAGGATTCCCTGAAAGGCCATGAACTCCAGGTCATCTTGGTGCGCGCCTACCCCTAGATGCGTGATCCGGGCGAGGGCGGGTTCTACGGGCAGGGCATCCGGCACGTAGATGCCGGCGGATGTTTTGGCTAGTGTCAGGGACATGATTGGGAATGTGTCTGTGCTTCGATGAGTGCTATGGCTCCGAGGATTCCGCTGTGCTGCCCCAGGCCAGGCGGGACAATGTAGGAGTCCAGCCCGGCTGCTAGCAGCGGGTGATCCAGATAGCCGGCCAGCAGCGCGGAGACCATGCTCCGCACCCTAGGCAGCAGTGGCTGAGCCATCACCCCGCCGCCGAGGATGATCCGGTGCGGGCTGAGAGTGAGCATGATGTTCACACATGCATGTGCTAGGTAATGCGCCTGTATCTCCCATGCGGGGTGGCCGGCTTCCAGCCCTGCTACCGCCTCTCCCCAGCGGGCCAGCAGCGAGGGACCGCTAGCCATTCCCTCTAGGCAGTCACCGTGCCACGGACAACTGCCGGCGA
>JAYVJI010001021.1:0-2859 GCA_043769435.1 Verrucomicrobiota bacterium | reverse complement strand
AAGCAGCATCGCTTCTCCGCAGGTCTATCAAAAGCGTCTGGCGGCGCTGGCGAAAGGCTAGGCCATCATTTCCGGACTGCCCGGACCGCAGATCGTCATTCCTCTCAGTGGCAGGTTGCATGGCTCGTTGGATGCGTGAATGAAGCGGACTTTTCCTATCCATGTCTGCTGCTCTCCCTCCTGATCATCGCTCCGCTGCTGTGCCGGCCCCAGGTGCTAGGCGCGGAGTGATGGGAAAGCCGCTGGGAAGGGTCCGGCGGCTCGTGCGGCGGATCAGCGGCAAGTCCGCCCCGCAACCGCTGCTGCCTATGCTGGTGCGGGTCTATGCCGGGTTTACGAAGCTTGATGGCGTGGCCAGCGAGGATGAGGTCGAGAGCAGTCTGACCTTCATGCGGCATGACTATCCGGAGGCTGTTTATAGTGAAATGCAGGCGCGCTACCGGGAGGCCCTGGCGGAGCCACAGGACCTCGAGGGCATTGCCGACAGCCTGAAAGGCAAGCTCAATCAGGATGAAAAAATCCAGTTGGCGGCGCAACTGTGCGTGCTCATCACCCGCTCCGGCAGAGTGCAGGAATCGATGAAAGCGTTCGAGGGTTTTGCCGGCCGGCTGGGGATCGCTGAGGCGGCCCGGGGCATCGCCGGCCAGCTCACAGAAAGCAGCGGGCGGCAAGACGCCTCGCAGCAAGTGCTCGAGAGCATCGAGATAGGCTCGGGGGAGCCCGCGGACCTCATTCTGGAACATGCAGGCGGACCGCACGGGCTGACGGTATTCCGCTTTCAAAATCTGATACTTGTCAGGAACGGCGGCAGCGGGACAGTCATCGCGCGGGGGCGGCAACTGGCACCCGGGGAATGTCTGCGGCTGTATGAAGGCCAGCGCGTCGTGATAGGAGACCACGTGTTGGACTATCAGGATCTGGTGTTCTACCTCAACGCGCGAAAGGGCGTCAGCAGCACACAATTATTCCTCGGGGTGGGCAGTCACGGGGCGCCGTTCCTAGAGCGGGAGCGCTCGCGGCTCAGCGTCTTCCGGATCCGTTTCGGCCTGAAGGTGGAGATCGCCGCCCTCCGTTCTTCCGGCCTGAAGGTGGGAGGACTCACGCTGGCTCAGGGGCAGCGTTGCACGGCGACGCATGGCGAGCGTGTGGTCTTTCCCGACCACACGGAAATCACCCTAGCGGAACTCCGCCGCCGGGCCCGAGAAATGGGCGGGCGGTTTGATCTGAACCCCAGCAGAAATGCCTATCTGGTCTCTAACAACTCCGCTTTGTTGAGCGAAGGCGACATCCTGCTCTCAGCCAGCGTGCGCAGCGAGATCCTCCTGCGCATCACCTGTGACTATGGTGAGAACGTCGGCGAGCTGGAAGTCCTGCAGGCGTTGCATCCCGTCACCATCGCCGGACTGCCGGTCAGGGAAAAAGAAAAATCCCTGCTGCGGGACGGGGCAGTTATTGCGCTCGGGGAGGGTCAGTATCTGCGCTGCCGCTTCAGTGACGGCATCATCGAGGAGGAGCGGAACATCATCCGGGAGCTGGAGGTCGTTGATGTCGGGCACCAGTTCGGACGGGGAAAGCCCGCGCTGGAAAACATCAGCCTGCAGATGCGCCGCGGCCAGATGATCTGCGTGCTAGGACCCAGCGGATGCGGAAAGAGCAGCCTGCTGCGGATCCTAGCCGGCCATTTGAAGCCGGACTCGGGGACCATCCTGATGAATGGTAAATCGCTATATGGGAACCTAGGGGAACTCTGTCCTTTCATCAGCTTCATTCCTCATGAGGACGCTTTTGATGCGCTTCTGACGGTAGAGGAAAACCTGCACTGCGCGGCGGCGATGCGCTCGCCCCATCTCCACGCCGGGGACATCCGGAGGCGCGTGGATGCCAAGCTCGTGGAGCTGGGATTGAACGAGCGCCGGCACCGTGCGGCCGGGCTGCCGGAGCAAAAGATCCTCAGCAGCGGTGAGCGCAAGCGCCTGAACATCGGTCTGGACATGATCACCGGGGCGGATGTCTTTCTCTTTGATGAACCGACATCAGGACTCAGCTCCAAAGACTCAGAGCACATCCTTGAGATCATTCGCGGCCTCGCGCATAACAAGATAGTCCTCGTCAGCATTCATCAGCCCAGCGCACGCCTGTTCCACATGTTTCACAAGGCAGTGCTCCTGGACAATGGCGGGAAGCTTGTCTTTGCAGGGCGGCCTGAAGAAATGCTGCATTACTTTGGTGAAGCATGGGAGGAACAGATCGCGGCACCGGCTGAGCGAAATGGTGCGCCGCCGCTTCCCAAGCCGGATTTTCTGCAGCCTGAATTCGTCTTCGATGTGCTGGAGACACCGCTGCGGGATCCAGGCGGGGATGTCCTCTACGAAGAAGAGGCCGGCGGCCACATGGCACCGGCCCGGCGCTTCCCACCGGACTTCTGGCGTGACCGGTTCAGTGCCCACACCGTCATGCGGGATGTGACCCGGACGAATCTCCGGCGCGAGGAAACGGGAGCTGGCATGAGCGTTGCTGCGCTGCGCTCCGGAATCCCGAAGACCTCCCTCAGGGCGCGCTTCACCCGGCTGATGGTGATGCTGCGCAGAGGATTTCTGAGCCGCCTGAGGAACCGCGGAAACATGGTCACCACGCTGCTGGAGGCACCGCTCCTCGCCGCCCTCATCGCCTATGTGCTGCGCTGGTCCGAAGACAAGGACGGCCCCTACACCTTTGCCAGTGCCTTCCACATTCCTACGTGGCTTTTTATGAGCCTCGTCGTGGCGATGTTCCTAGGCCTCACCAACAGCGCGGACGAGATCATCCGGGACAGAGTGCTGCTCCAGCGGGAGCGCAACTATAACAAAAATGTCCCCGGGT
>JAYVJI010001020.1:0-4005 GCA_043769435.1 Verrucomicrobiota bacterium | reverse complement strand
CTCCCTTCACGACATCTTTAAGCTCGATGACCCCCAACGCCCGGCTGCCATCGGCTACCACGAGTGGAGTGCCTCCTTTTTGAGCGATGCCTTTGGCCGTCTGCTCGACGGCGGCCGGAAACGTGCCGCCCTTGCCGAGGACGAACTGCCGAACTGCCTCCGTGGCCCCTTTGCGCAGCTCCCGCCCCTCGCAGTTCACACCACTCATGCGGGTTTGGGCGCTGAAGGGCACAAACTCCGCACCCAGATCGTGCATCTCGCGTCCCCGGAGCTGATGACGCTCCTTGGCAAGAACCACCACGCTGCGGCCCTCAGGAGTTTCGTCCGCAAGGGATGAAAGCTGCGCAGCCTCGGCCAGTGAGTGCTCTTCTATGCCGGGTGCCGCATGAAATGCCACGGCCATGCGGTTCCCTATCGTGATGGTGCCTGTTTTATCTAACAGCAGCACCGAGACATCGCCCGCCGCCTCCACCGCCCGACCGCTTGTTGCTAGGACGTTCTTGCGCACCAAACGGTCTATGCCGCTGATGCCAATGGCACTCAACAGGCCCCCAATAGTCGTGGGAATGAGGCACACGAGTAGCGCAATGAGCACAGGAAGACTTGTATCCGCCTGTCCGCCAGCGAACTTAGCAAAAGCGGGCAGAGTGGCGACAGCGAAGACAAACACCATGGTCAAACTGACCAGCAACAGACCAAGAGCACGCTCATTTGGTGTCTTGCCGCGTTTTGCACCTTCCACCATCGCGATCATTCGATCAATAAATGTCTCCCCTGGCTCGCTGGTGATGCTGATGACAATGCGGTCGCTCAGCACTCTTGTGCCACCCGTAACAGCGCATCGGTCGCCACCGCTTTCACGAATAACCGGGGCGCTTTCGCCTGTTATGGCGGATTCATCCACGGTGGCGATCCCCTCCACGATGTCGCCATCCGCCGGTATCACATCGCCCGCCTCGCACAGCACAAGGTCGCCCTTTTTTAAATCGGCAGCGTTTCGATGCACTTCACTACCATCCACCAGGCAGCGGGCCGCCTGCGTGGTGCGCAGTTTGCGCAACGCATCCGCCTGCGCCTTCCCCCGGCCCTCCGCCAGTGCTTCTGCGAAATTGGCAAACAGCACCGTGAACCAAAGCCAAATGGTGAGCTGCCAATGGAACAGAGTGGGCTTTTGCAATGCGATGACCGTGGTGGCCACGCTGCCCAGCCACACCAACAGCATGACGAAGTTTCCCCTCAGACTACGGGGATCAAGCTTGCGTAAGGCACCCCAAAACGCGGCGCGGATGAGATCTGGGGAAAAGGTAGATGATTTCATAGTTGGCAGTAGTTGAGGTTAGAAACTGCGGCCTTCACTCATGAGCAGATGCTCCACTACTGGCCCGAGTGAGAGCGCAGGCAAGAATGTCAGCCCACCCACGATGACGATGACGCCAATGAGCAGTATGACGAACAACCACCCATGCGAGGGAAATGTGCCTGGCCCCGGTGGCGCCGACTTTTTCACCGCCATGCGGCCCGCAAAGATCAACACGGGAATGATCACGCCAAAGCGGCCCGCTAGCATGGCAAGGGCCAAACCGTAGTTGTAAAACGGGGTGTTCGCATTGAGTCCACCAAAGGCGCTCCCGTTGTTGTTCGCAGCGCTGGCCCAAGCGTAAAGCGCCTCGCTGAAAGCGTGGGGGCCGGTATTCGTCGCGAGGCTCGCCCGTCCTGCCTCCGTCAGCACGCTGAGCGCTGAGCCGACTAGCACAAAGACGCTGGGAATAAGCACAGCAGCGACGGCGCAGATGATCTCGCCACTTTCGATCCGCTTGCCCAAATACTCGGGAGTGCGCCCTACCATCAGCCCAGCGATGAAGATGGTCAGCACGACGAACATGACCATACCGTAAAGCCCTGCCCCCACCCCCCCGAAGATCACCTCACCCAGCAACATATTCGTCAACTGCACCAAGCCAGAGAGCGGCATCATGCTGTCGTGCATCGTATTCACAGAGCCATTGGAGGCCGCCGTGGTGGCTGTGGCCCACAACACACTTTCACTCGTGTTGAAGCGTGTTTCCCTTCCTTCTAACAACGCTTCCACTCCCAGCGACGGATTGTGCTGTCCTTCAGCCCAGAGGGACAAGCCAAGCCCTAAGCCAAAAAGAATCACCATCGCTGCAAAGACCGCCCCCCCATGCTGTGGCCGGCCCGTCATGCGGCCCAACATGAATGGAAAAGCAGCCGGTATGAGAAGAATAGCGAGGCATTGCAGGAAATTGCTCAATGGTGTGGGATTCTCGAACGGATGCGCAGAATTCACGCCAAAGAATCCACCTCCATTGGTGCCGAGCTGTTTGATGGCGATTTGAGATGCCGCTGGCCCTTGTGGGATCACCTGCACAGCCCCCTCCATCGTCGTCACCGTGATGTCAGGACCGTGTGACTGCACCACGCCCTGGCTCACCATAATCAAAGCCAACACAGCAGACAAAGGAAGCAGCACAAAAAACGTAGCCCGCTTCACATCCAACCAGAAATTTCCTAGGCAATCGGCCGATTTACCTGTTAGTCCCCTAGCCAGCGCCGCCGCTACCGCCATGCCCGTCGCCGCACTTAGAAAATTCTGCACACCCAGGCCCAGCATCTGCGTCAGCTGGCTCATCACCGCTTCGCCCGAGTATGCCTGCCAGTTCGTGTTTGTGAGGAAGCTCACAGCCGTATTTATTGCCAGATCTAGTGGCACATTCGGCAAATGGTTCGGGTTTCCCGGCAAATGCGATTGCAGCAGCTGCAAGCCCATGAGCACCACAAAACCCACCGCATGAAACCATAGCAACGCGGCCAAATACCTGCGCCAGTCCATTGATTTCCCTTGAGGATGGAAAACCCAGGCTAGATACCGCCCCAAAGGGCGAGCCAGCAGGAACAAAACAAGAAAAAAGGCTAGGAGTTCAAACACGGATGATGCAGTCATACCGTAACTACACCTCATATCTGATTTCCACAGGTTAAGATGACGCGACAAAGCGCTAAAATTTCGCTAATTCCTTGAATTCCTTGTGTTGTCCCAGCCGCGAATACAACGGTCTTTGCTGCCAAGCCATGGGCCATCACTTGAGCACTTATGACACCTGTGGCCAGCTCATCACGCGCGATGACCTTGGCTGACTATTCATTACAAGCAAAGGCCGCAGCCCGCGACGCCTTGATCCATGCCAGGTATGAAGCCCAACTCCCAACTCGTGCTATAGAAATCCACAAGCAGCGCCACCCGATTTGGACGACGGCTGGGACATCCTCTCATCACTGCGGGTACCAGCGGTAGTGGCCTTCTATGGCAAACTCGAAGAGGCGATCCTCCTCGCGTGTGCCGGCTCCTATGTTGTGGATGATCAACGGCGTGCCGGAGGCGCTTTTTTGACTGCTGACGAGCATGATGTGAATGAGGCCATTGGACAGGCGGCAGACGATAAAATCCCCGGGGAGGTAATCCCCCGGATTTTTGGTGACTGGCAGTTTTTTCCCTTTGCGCTCGAAAAACTTCGCAAGGTTGGGCACCCGCCGGTGATCGATGCTGGCGTCAGTTTTCTTCAGCCCCCACAGGCGGGGATAGGCGGAAAAATTTGCGGCCATGTCTTCGTGGACTAGTTTTTGCAGGTCTACATTTCCGGCTCTCATGGCCCGGATAACGACGTCGGTGCAGACGCCGCGTTCGATGGGGACATCTCCGCCAGGGTAGCTCAATCTGACGTAAGCTGGATCATAGATCAAGGTCTTGCCGATCTGCTCCCGGGCCGCAGCCGCGAGGCCGGGGGCGCTGGCCTTGGCGTTGTCTGCGGCGGCTGAGGAACGTGTTGCTGCATCTTGGGCTTGCGCTAGGAAAGCCGGGACGTGGAGAACGAGCAGAACGGGCAGGAGGGTGAAGCGTTTCATGCGATAAGTGGGGGAAGCCTGGGGCGATGGAGGCAGAGAGGGGCTACTGCTGGTCTGTGTATTCCCGTTCGATGGCATCCATGT
>JAYVJI010001019.1:0-6281 GCA_043769435.1 Verrucomicrobiota bacterium | reverse complement strand
TGGATAGTAAACAAGGAGCGTTTCATTCAGTTCGCCACCGGCACTTTAACCCCGGCCTAGCACCTATGTCACGCTTTTTTCTGAAGTGTTCTGAAATATGCCATGGTGGCTAACAGGCCCTCCTCCATCGTGCTGACCGGAACAAAACCCGTAGCCTTCAGCAGATCCACTGCTGCCCGGGAATGACGCACGTCCCCGGCACGCTCAGGCAGATAGCAGATGTCAGACTTCGACGCGGACAGCGTGATGATATTCTCTGCGAGGTCGCGTACGGTGATGGTGCCTCCGTAGCCTGCATTGTAAACACCGGTCAGGCCGGGAGTCAGCGTGACGTGCAGGATAGCCGCGACAATGTCCTTCACATAGATGAAATCACGGGTGGCGCCGCCGTCGCCAAATATCGTGATCGGCTCATCCCGCACGGCTTTTTCAATGAAGATGGGCACTGCCGCAGCATAGGGCCCGCGGGGATCCTGGCGGGGCCCGAAGACGTTGAAAAATCGCAGACAAACCGTGGGCACCCGGCCTTCATCGTGATAGAAGCGGCAATAATATTCGCCCAGTTGCTTGGTGATGGCATAAGGACTGCGCGGTTCCGGAAGCATGGTCTCCACTTTAGGCACGGTGGGATTATCTCCGTAAACCGCTGCCGAGCTGGCGAAGAAAACTTTTTTCACTCCCGCCGCCGCCGCTGCTTCAAGGACATTCAATGTCCCCAGCCCATTCATTTCCTCACAGGCTAGCGGCGCGCCGACACTCTCCGGCACGCTCACCATGGCCGCCATATGAAAGACGTAGTCCATCCCGGACATCGCGTCCCGCAGCGCTTGCGGGTCTAGGATGCTGCCGGCAATGAAGTGGACATCCAGACCATCGAGGTTTTTCCGGTGACCGGTGCGCAGCGTGTCAAGGACGGAAATCCGGGCGCGGCTCTGCATTTGCTCTGCGATGTGGCTGCCGATAAACCCGGCTCCGCCGGTGATGAGAATGTTCATGTGTGTGGGAAAGGATAGCACCCTGCATGAACTCCGTCAGGCATTCGAGTCAATCGTTTCCACGTGTCAAGATAGGACGGATAGGAAGGCCCCGGGTGAAGTGTGACAAGAATGACACAAAGATAAACATGGCAATGTGACAAAATTGCCTCATGGAGACTGCATCCGTTTCATTTCCACTCATGATCTCCATCCAAAAGCTTTTCGGCAAAGACGATACTTTCTTCAATTTGCTGGATGCCTCGGCCAGCGAGGGCCGGGCCAGCATACAGGCCTTGAACAGCGTGCTCTCCAATCCAGCGCAGGCCACGAGCATCGAGTCCTTTCACAAAATCAAGGTTTCTGACAAGCGCATCACTGACCAGATCAATGAGCTGCTGGTCACCAGCTTTGTGACCGAACTGGAGCGTGAGGACATCGAGGTGCTCAGTCATGCCCTCTACCGCATCCCCAAGAGCGTGGAAAAAATCGTCCAGCGATTCACCATCAGCCACAGTTTCCTGCAGGGCCGAGATTTTGGGCCCTATATCAAGCTTCTGGGAGCGGCGACAGAACAGGTTGTGGCGCTGGTGTTCATGTTGAGAAAGCTGGGCGCCGGAAAAATCGGAAAGGCCAAGGAGCTGAACGGAGTTTTGCAGAAAATCGAGGGGGATGCGGATGCCCTGCAGTTGGAGATGCTGCGGGACCTTTACAGCGGGGCGCATGAGCCCATCCGGGTGCTGGCCTTGCGGGATGTCTACGAACTGCTGGAAGAAGTGGTCGACTACTGCCGCGATGCGGGAAACATAGTAACGCACATCGTGCTCAAGAACTCCTGAACCTTCGCGCGATGTTCTCACTGCAACGCATACTGGGCCGTCCGGCGGAGTTTTTCGGACTTCTGGAAAAAAGTGCCGCCCTGGGAGCGCAGTCCGTAAAGGAATTGAAGGAGGCCCTGACTCCGCCGGGGCAGGGGTTCGCCATGACCGCGCTCATCGCTGCCCGGCGTCAAGACAAGGCAGTCATTGCCCGGTTGGAGGAAATGCTGAGCACGGTTTTTATTACCCCCATCGAGCGTGAGGACCTGGAGGCGGTGGGAAACCAGCTCTACCGCCTGCCGAAGTGCGTGGAGAAATTTGCGGAGCGCTATAACATCACCCACGGCCGCCTAGCGGATGTGGATTTCTCGGTGGTTCTGACCCTGCTGGAGAGCGCGACGCGCATCATCGGGGAAATGGTCCAGAGCCTCAGTGCCGGCAGTGACCTCGCCGGGATCAAATCAATGGATGCCAGGCTCAGTCAGATAGAATCAGATGCCGGAAGTGTCATCCTCGACTGTTACCGTCGGGTTTACGAAGGGGATGGAGACCCGCTGAAAGGCATCATCGTCAGGGACCTGTTGGGCATTCTCGGGGACTGTATCGACGTCTGCCGGGACATCGGACGCACCATAGCGCTAGTCATTTATAAAAATTCCTGAACCACAGTCTAACACATGGAACTCACTCTTGTTTGCGCCGTCATCTTTGTGGCGCTGGTATTTACCTACACCAATGGATTTCACGACACGGCCAACTCCATCGCCACTGTCGTAGGCACCAAGGTCCTCACTCCGCGGCAGGCCATCCTCCTGGCTGCAGTCACTAACCTGATCGGTGCGTTTTTTGGAATTGCTGTGGCCAAGACCATCTCCAGCGGGCTCGTTGATCAGGAATTTCTCAGCGGTCAGTCCAAGCAGGTCGTGCTCATTTGTACGTTGCTCTCAGCTATTTTCTGGAACCTTTTGACTTGGTGGTTTGGGATGCCTTCCAGCTCCACTCATGCCTTGGTGGGAAGCCTCGTGGGGGCTACATTCTGCGCTGCGGTACTCACGATGGGACACAGCCCGGAAAAGCTGGGTGGCAAGTCGCCGTGGGACGCATCAGTGAAATGGGAGGGAATGAAGGACAAGACCACTGTAGCTCTGGTGGAGGCGAGCCGGGAGGAGATAGCCGCCCTGGGTGGATCAAGTGACATGGCCCCGGACGGGCACCTTGTCGCAAAGGATCTGAGTGGTACTCATAAGGTGAAGGTAGGGGAGGAGGAAGTCTATCTGGAGGTATTTGCAGGGCGGGTCATGAGGGTCAAAAAAGGGAGCATCCCAGAAAAGACAGGTATTTTCTGGAAAGTGGTGATCCCGATGATTATTTCGCCGGTAACTGGTTTTGTATGTGGGTTCATCGTGATGGCAGTGCTGTATCTGTTGCTGCAAAAATGGAAGCCCACCACAGTGAACAAGTTCTTTGGCAAGGCCCAGCTTGCCAGTTCCGCCTACATGGGTTTCAGCCACGGAATGGCGGATGCTACTAAGACCATGGGCATCATCGCGCTGGCGCTGGCTGGCGCTTCCTCCAGCGGCGCTTTTCATGACCTTCCTGGGTGGTTGTCGTTCCTGAACACCACGGCAGGCACTGACCCCTATGCCCTGAATATAGGCGCTAAAATAATGAGCATGCTTCCTGAGTGGCTACAGTTTGGCTACATGCCGACAGTGGTCGTTGATGTGAAGGCGCAAGGGATTCCGGCGTGGGTGGTGGTGACCTGTGCGCTGACCATGGCTGCCGGTACGGCAGCGGGTGGATGGAAGATCATCAAGACCATGGGCCACAAGATGGTGAAGCTGCAGCCAGTCCATGGCTTCGCGGCAGAAACCACGGCGGCTACTGTGCTGGCGATCACCGGCTACTATGGGATGCCGGTTTCCACGACCCATGCCATCACCACCAGCATCATGGGAGTGGGCTGCGCCAAGCGCTTCAGCGCACTGAAACTGGGGGTCATTGAGCGCATCCTGTGGGCCTGGATCCTGACATTGCCGGTCACAGCTGGCTTGGCTTATTCACTGGTTTGGCTCTGCCGCCAGTTTGGTTGGCTGACCATCTGACTGGCCTGGGTCAACGGTCACAAGGGTTTCCAACCCCAACGTGGTTGTGTCCTCCCGCGTCGCGTCACGAAGGGCCGCAACCCCGTTGGGGTTGATGAAAATCTTGATCTGTGTTCCCAGGGTAGCTCGTGCCTCGCAACCCTAGGCTGGTAGCCATAGCATAGCCCCGTTGGGGCAAAGTAGCGCGACCTGCTCTTCCACGACACCGTGGCCCCGCACCTCGCCGCCTACGCCCCCGAGGCCACGCGGCCCAGCAGCTGGCCTGATGCCACTGATTGAATGCCGGCGACTTTGGCGGCTGGAAAACCAGACTGGTTCGCCGATTGCGCCCGGCCCAGTCACGCTGGTATGTGGTGCTATGTCGCATCCCCCCGCTACACTCGAAATCGATCCTCCGGTTCCCATTCTTTCCCATGCGGGAAAGGTGCTGGTGGTTGCTGCCATCCTGCTCACTGCCGCTGGTATCGCCTATCTGCTGGTCGCTCACGGAAAGCAGGCTGTGGAGGCCCCCCTGAAGCGGGCTGTGCCATCAGTGGAGTGGGTGGTGGTAAAACTGGAGGACATTGCGGCGGATGTTCATTCGCAGGGAGTAGTAGAGGCCGTGACCGAGACCCGCGCCGCCAGTGAGGTGGGCGGTCGCATCGTTTATGCCTCTCCCGTGTGGAAAGATGGCGGCAGTTTTCATGATGGCGAGACTTTGCTGCGGCTTGATGATGCCGACTACAAGTCTGCGCTGGCTGCGGCGGAGGCCTCACTGGCGGAGGCCAGGCTGGCGCTGCGGGCGGAGGAAGTACGCGCGGATCAGGCGACGCGTGACTTGAAGAAACTGACGCCCAGTGTTCCGCTGAATGACTTTGCCAGCCGCCTGCCCCATCTGAAGAGCGTGGCTGCCAGAGTGGCGGCGCTGGAAGCTGCGGCGGCAAAGGCCGGGCGCGATCTTGAGCGTTGCGTCATACGCGCACCCTATGAAGGCCGGATCCGTCGCACCCTGACAAATATCGGATCATGGTTGGCGCCTGGCACCCCGGTTGCTGAATACTTCCGCACGACCGCATGGCAGGTAAAGCTACCCGTGACCGTGGATGACTTTACCGTGCTCGATCTGAGCAGCCCGATTCCGGTCACGCTAACGGCTAGTGCCGGAGATCAATCGTTGAAGTTTGAGGGCGTGGTGAAATCCATGACCGGCGAGATCGACCGTGCCACCCGTGCCGTCCACCTCATCGCAGACATCACGCCGGGTCCGGCGGCTGGTCCCTTGCTGGCTCCGGGGCTGTATGTCAGCGCAGCATTGAAGGGCAGGGTGCTTCCTAAGGTAGCTGCCCTGCCGCGTCGCTGTTTGCTTCCGGGGGATGAGGTCGCGCTGATCGATCCGCAAAACAAGCTCCGGCTGCAAAAAGTAAGGATCCTCCGCTCTGGCCGGGACGTGGTCTATGCAGCAGAAGGGGTCCAGGCCGGTGACCGCGTCCTGGCTACTACTTTGGCCGTCCTCACTGAAGGCATGACCGTGGCTCCGGTGTCACTGAAATAGCAAGACAATGCGGTATCGGGAGTCCATGACTGAGAGGGGAGCACCTGCTGCAAGTGGCAGGTCGTTGCTGCGTGGATGGATTGGGTCCTGGAGCACGGTGTTATTGCTCTGCGTGGCACAGTTTCCGTCCGCAACTCCGGCGCAGGGCCCTGAGCTGCCTGCGGCGGCTCTGCCTTATATCAGGCCTGGTTTGAAGGCCACGCTTTTTGACCCTGGGCAAACGGGGTTAAGCGAAGCGGAAATAAAAGCGTTAGTAAACACACTGAACCGGGCGGTCCGGAACTTTCCGGAAATGGATATGTTATTCAGAAGTGATGCCCTCGGTGTGGCCTTGAGATTATTGCCGGATGACCGCGATGCTGTGGTGGCCAATGGCCAACTGGCGAGGGCATTCACCCCGGAGGCGCTGGCCCCAGCCGCAGCATCCGCAGAGGTGGCTGGCAGTCTTGCCGGCATGGGGTTGCACCTTTATGGGAGAGAATCACAGCACGCCGCGTGTCTGGGCGTGTTGCTGCTGGATCTCGCGAGGAGGCTCGAGCCAGAAACCGGCCGGAAACTGGCCGCACTGGTGCCGCCGCTCCATCCCCCATGGCCGGAAAACAAGCCAGCCGCAGCGGAGGCGGCACCGCTGGCCGTGACCTCAGCAAAGGTTTCCTACACGCTGGAAGACGGCTCGGTGTCGGTGCTGCGCGCCAGCGCGATCCCAGACCCCGGGCATGAATCAGGCGGGCGCGTCCGGATACAGCTTCCTCAGGAATGGCGGACGGTGATGGAAGGAGCCGCTGAGGAGCCCAACATGGGCGATGCGGTGCGCGCGGAAGTCAAGGCTCTGGCCGCATTGCTCCAATGCAAA
>JAYVJI010001018.1:0-4802 GCA_043769435.1 Verrucomicrobiota bacterium | reverse complement strand
AAGGACCGGCGGATGATGCAGGCCTTTCTTGAAGAAGTCCAGCGTTCCACTGAGACCTCTGACTAACCAATCATTCCTGAACACATGCCCCGACTATATTTTGCCGGCTGGGACAGGCCGCTGCTGCGTGCCGCCACGGACCATCTGACATCTGGCTGGAACCGGGGTGCCTTGGACTTGTCCCGGCTCTTGATCATCGTGCCGTCCGCTGAGTCCGGACGCATGCTGCGGGAGTCTCTGGCGCGCCGGGCCGCAGAGGAGGACCAGGCAGTGCTTTCCCCGCAACTGATAACGCCCGAGCAGCTCATCGACTTTGGCCTTCATGAAATGCCGCAGGTCGCGAGTCCTGCGGATGTGCTGCTGGCCTGGATGCAGGCGCTGCAAAGCATGGATGCGGAGACGCTGAGTCCGGTGTTTCCCGTCGCGCCGGTAACACGTGATGAGGCCTGGGCTCAGCAGACAGCCGCCGCTTTGTTGAAGGTCCGCAGCCTGCTGGAGGAAGGGGGCCGCAGCGTTACAGAGGCAGCAGAGGCCCTGGGCGAAGCGCATCAGGAAGCCGTGCGCTGGAGCGCCTTCGCCGCCATTGAGCAGGCTGCGCAGGTATTTCTTCAGAAGGCGGGGCTGACTGACCGGCTCGGTGCAAGGTTGCAGGCCGCCCGGCAGCCTGTGCTGCCGCGAGGGATAAAATCCGTCCTCGTGGCAGGGGTCCCCGATCCTATGGAGTTGGTCATCATCGCTCTCCAGACGCACGAGCGGCAGGGGATACCGGTAGATGTTATGGTGTCGGCTCCGCCGGAAGAGGCGCGTAGCTTTGATGCGTGGGGCCGCCCGGTCACTTATGAATGGACGGAGCGACCTATTTTAATACCGGACGCGGCAGCCCGCATCTGCCTGCTGGCCCGCCCGGACGATGAAGCAGCCGCGCTGCTGGATCATTTCCGCGCCAGCAATGCTGCGATCTCACTGGGGTCTGCAGATCCAGCTGTGGCGGGCCCGCTGGTCAGCATGGCCGCCAGCGCCGGCATCCCGGTCTTCAATCCTGCCGGCATTCCACTTTCAAGCCATGAACTGCTTTGGCTGCTGACCTGCCTCCGGGATTTGCTCCGCAGTGACAGCCAGCACACTGCCGGGCTGCTGCTGCGCATTCCAGAAGTATTGCGTGCGGCTCTGCCCAACATTTCGGCCATCACCGGGCTGAGAGCGTGGGATGAATTTACCAGAAAATCCATGCCCAGGACGCTGACGGACGCCGCGCTCATCATTGCACGGCAGCCCGCGAAGTTCGGGACGGACGGCGAGCCGGTCCCGGATGCTGCCGCTGCGGCGGTGACATGGCTGCGGGAAAGTGCTGGAGCGATAAGTTCCGCAGTGAACAATGAGTCGCTCACGCGCTGGCTGGAGAAGCTTTTTGAAGGCCGGACCTTCGACAGTCCGGCCGGCCGGAAAGCCTTTCTGAAAGCCATCTCGCTTTGGCAGCAGGCAGCGGAGTCGGTGGATCTGGCAGCGGCTCGGGCAGGCTCTCGGCTCTCCGCAGCGGCTAGACTGGACTTTGCACTGCACTTGCTCAGGGATGCCAGACTTTTTCCGGATAACGAATCGGGTATGCAGGAGATAAGCGGCTGGCTCGAGCTGCCGTGGCAGGATGCTGCGGAGCTGGTCATCGCCGGCATGAATGAAGGCATGGTGCCCTCCTCTGTGACCAGTGATCCGTGGTTGCCTGACAGCACCCGTGCCGGCCTGCAGTTGCGGACGAATGCCACCCGCCTAGCGCGTGATTCCTTTCTGCTGACAGTGATGCTGGAAAACCGTCGCGCGTCTGGACGTGTGACGCTCATCGCTGCCCGGGAGACCGCTACCGGCGAGCCGCTGAAGCCCAGTCGGCTGCTGCTGCGGTGCCTTGAGCCGGAACTGCCGCAGCGGGCGCTGCAGTTGTTTCCTGAAGTGGTGCCCGCCGGGGACAGCCGGCCCACACCTGCGTGGTTTCGCGCATGGCCGCTGGTGGTTCCAGCACCGCCCGCAGAGTCCCGCGCATTCAAGACTCTCAGCGTCACTCAATTCACTGACTATCTCCGCTGCCCCTTCCGCTTCTACCTCAAGCACGTGCTCCGCATGGAGCCCTATGTGGCCAATCCTGACGAGATGGATGCCAGAGGATTTGGAAATCTGATCCATGATGCCATGCAGGCGCTGCATACTGACCCGGATCTGAATGACTCCAGCGATGCTGAAAAACTAACTGATTTTCTTCATCATCAGGCGGGAGAACTTATGCATTCCCGGCATGGTCATGCGCTGACTGTGCCGCTGCTCATTCAGCTGGAAAGTGCCAGAAACCGTCTCCGGTCGATCGCCGGAGTTCAGGCCCAGGAACGCGCCGCAGGATGGCGGGTCTATCAGGTGGAAGTCACCTTTCCGGATCTGCCAGGATCGAATCAAAAGGTAACCATAGACGGAATGGAAATCCGCGGACGGATAGACCTCATTGAGACGCATCCCGTGCATGGACTGCGCGTTCTCGATTACAAAACCGCCGCCAATCCAAAGAAACCAAGGGACCATCACCTTGAAAAAGCCTCTGCGGAGACTCCCGCATGGCAAACGATGGATGACCAGGGCAAGGCAGTGGCGTGGTCCAACCTGCAACTGCCACTCTACGCCTGGATTGTTGGAAAAATAAGCACCGGGCCAGTCACGGTCTGCTATTTCAATGCTCCCAAAGCGCTGACAAAAACGGAAATCCTAACATGGGAGATCACCGCGGAGGAAATCCGGAGCGCAGTGCATTGCGCCACGAATGTAGTGCAGTGCATCCGGCAATGCCGCTTCTGGCCGCCATCAAAAGTGGATCGCAAGATGGATGACTTCAGGGACCTCTGGTTCGATAACATTGAGGACTCGTTTGATCCCGCCATCATCGAAAAGCACCGGGAGCTTCAAGTGGAAGAACAGCTCAGAACCCGCTCCACGAGGCCTTGAGCCTGCCAAAGCGGACCGGGGCGGGAAAGGCGATTCCCAGGGTATGCAAAACCGATCCATCCTGACTGGGCACGGTGGATATTGTCATCCCGGATCCGGACGCCGCAGGCACCCATCCTCGCAGGGAGGTAGAGAGTTCCATCACCACATTCACTCCGGTGGCGTCAGCTCTTTCTTGCCAGGTGAACTCCATTCCCGTGGCTGCGGCATTGACTTTGAGCGGGCTTTTGGAGGCTTCCCGGGGGTCGCTCAGGGTCATGAATTCAATAACGTTAGGCAAGCCATCACGGTCAGGATCCGCCAGCGCCCCGGAAACGGCAGGCAGCGCGATCTCTGCGGGACTGAATGAATCCGGCAGCCATGCCGCATAATTCACACTCACCACCACTGAGCCCGGCGTGGGAATAGCGGCACGCCACGCCCTAGCACGATCTTCAACCGTCCCGGTGCGCGGGGCGATCAGCGTTAGTCCCCTGCCGGCTCCATCCGCTCCCGCTGGCCAGGGACTCCGGTCATTATAGGTGAACTCCGCGATGACGATTCCCCCTGCGGTGACCAGCTTTATCCGCTCGCCGGCGTTGCTCAGGCCCGTGCCGTTCTGGAAAATCCCCGCCGAAGTTTGGCCAAACCGGAATGCAAAAGCTGCTGCGTTCTTCGCGATCACGAGTGAGGCCCCTGCCGCCAGTTCAGCGGCATTGCTGCCGGTGGCGAAATCAAAATCGATACCGGCGGCAAAGCGCAACTCGCGCAGGGCGATGCGGGAAGTTGAAATGTTAGTAAGTTCGATGAATTCAAAATCATCCACATCGGTGAACCCTGCGGCGGCCTCTGCGGCAGAGGCAGGGGAGGGGTGATAGTAGACCTCGGTGATAGCCAGGGCCGCAGCGCTGGGTGCCTGTGCCTGACTGAAGGCGGCACTTGTCAGGGCGGACCACGATCCGTTATTCAGCACCCGGGCATGGACGGTAGCCACCCCAGCTAGGGGAGCCGTGTAGACCAGGGCTCCTGCGGCTATGTCACCGGTTTCCGCTGCCCGTGGGTCCGTCCCGTCGGTCTTATAATAGATCCGGCCGCCCGCTGCGGCCTCTGTGGTCAGGCTGACTGTCTGGCCCGGAGCGAGTGCCCCTCCAGCCGGAGTGATGTCTGCGGGCGGTGTGGCCGGATAGAGCCCGCGGGACTTCAACTGGTCAATAAATACAGGGTTCCGTTCCGTGCACCAAGTATCCCGGAGATAGGCGACCGCGTCGGTCCAGTGGGGGCTTTTGGTTAGTAACGGATTGTCAAAAAAGCGGTATGAGATCCCATTAATTGGGCGCACGAGGTGCCCCGAAACTGTGCCCCAGCGGGCGGATTCAGCGATCATCGCCGGATCAAGGATTTGCCGGAGCCGCTCCACTCTGGCGGCAGCTAGGGCCGGGCTGAGCGCACCATTCGCGAATAGCATCCGCCTAGCGCGGTCCGCCACTTTGAGTTGAAATTCAGGCCACGTAATGAGCGCACTCCAGAGCGCCGCCGGGGTATTCTCCTTGGAAACCCCGGTCATGTCCAGCCTGAGTTCAGGCATACGGGGAAAATCCAGCCCCGCTGGCTCCGGTCCGGTGCCATCCGTGATAACAAAGAGCAAATGGTTTCCCATGGTGATCTCCGCATCCCATGGCGCGAACTGCCAGGGCAGGCCCGTCACTCCGCGGCTGCGCCTCCAGACATACCAGTTGTTCCGGTTATTGCCGCCCACGTTAGCGGTTGTCCCCAGCGTGGTCGAGGGCATGAATACCGGGCTCAGCCAGTCATGATCCGCAGACCACATACGCAGGAGCATGTGATCT
>JAYVJI010001017.1:0-2524 GCA_043769435.1 Verrucomicrobiota bacterium | reverse complement strand
TCTACCTCCGCAGAATTTCCCGACCCGGTGACCGGCTATGCCGTGCTGCACGCGTCCGGTGGGCATCCCGGCGGTGAGGCCCACAGTGTCATACGGCGGTGGAATGTACCGGAGGACGGCCAGTTCTCCGTCAGAGGCAGGATCAAGCTCCCGGAAGCACGCAGCACCGGCGTGGAGGCAGCGGTCATTCACAGTCGGCTGGGCCGCCTCTGGACGGCCTCCATCAAGGGCGGCGGCGAGCAGCAGGCGGATCTCAACGGCGTCGATTTGAAGGCCGGCGACACCTTTGATTTCATCGTCAGCAGCGGCACAGATACCGCATTTGACACCTTCGAATGGAACCCCATCCTGACAAATGAGAGATCTGCGGCGATGGTGGCGAATGCGCGCCAGGATTTCGGCGGACCCGGCACCACTGCTTGGGAAGCCTTTGCCCAGGTCCTCCTGTGTGCCAATGAGTTCATCTTCGTCGATTGAAGCCGCTGGCTGAATTCGATGACCGAACGCGGAAAAAGGAAAGCGTTTAGGTCATTAGAAAATAAGCGGGTTTTTCTTCTAGCACAAATTCACTACGGGACTATGCGCCCCCGTGAGCAGGCCACCTCGGCTGCAACCACCTAACAAACCAAAAGCAATCCACTAATACATCAAAATGAAAACAATTATCCTGACACTCGCCGCCGGAGCTTTCGCCCTCACCTCCTGTGAAAAGCAGGCGGACGCGGTCAAAGAGGCAGGCTCCAAAGCCGGTGAAAAAGCCGCCGCCGCCGGAAATACCGTGAAGGACGCCGCCAAGGACGTCGGTGACAAGGCCGGCGCTGCCGCCGCTGCCATGAAAGATGCCGCCAAGGGAGCCACCGCTACTGCCGGGGAGAAGCTCTCCGCCGCAGGTGACGCCATCAGCGCTGCCGCTGGTGCCCTCGGAGGTGAAGGCCTCGCCTCCATCAACGAGATAGGCACGGCACTCAAAGGGGCCGAAGCTCCTGAAGGCTTTAAGGGCCTAGTAGCGAAGATCACAGCACTCAAGACCGATGGGCTCCCTGCTGAACTGAAGACAGTGCTTGATTCCCTCAAGACCGCCGCCGGTAGCGCAGCCAACCTCGACGCTCTGAAACCAGCGATCGAAAAGGTGAAGGCCCTCGCTGCGAAATACGGCTTCTCCCTGTAATCATCATCAGGGCTTAGGCCAGATATGCCACGCCAGCTCCGGTCCGGATCATTCCGGGCCGGAGCTTTTTTGTGCCCGTTTTCCCCATGATTATTCCCGTCGAAATGCAAGCCTGCACTTGAGCGCGGGAAAATGGAGCCGCATGGACAGGGAATGATAACCGACGAAATCCGGCAAAAAGCAGCACTCATCACCTTCGCCACCCGGGCCGACCGCAAGGTGTTAGAGGAAGGGCAGGCCTTTGCCCCTAAGTTTGACAAGGATGGACTGATCACTGCTGTCGCCGTGGACGCTGTGAGTGGAGAGGTGCTCATGGTGGCCTACATGAATGAAGAAACTCTCCGCCTGTCACTTGTGCTGGGCGAGGCGGTCTACTGGAGCCGCAGCCGCCAAGAAATCTGGCACAAAGGAGCTACCAGCGGACACACCCAGAAAATGCTGGAAATCCGCACAGACTGTGACCAAGACGCACTGGTGCTGCGCGTGGAACAGCGGGGCGCAGGGGCCTGCCATACCGGGAACCGCAGCTGCTTTTACCGCAGCATCATCCTGAATGGCACCGGGGCGGCGCTCCAGAGTGCTAACACTTCAGCGTGAGACTTCTCCTCCCAAGCGGGAACTGATTTAAATTGGTCGAAACGGAATGCATAGCTGGAGCGTTGCGAAATCCAGCTAGCTAGCTAGACCCGTTGGCCGTCATATTCCCGGGGCTTCACCGTCCGGATTGAGATTCAAAATGCGCGGCTCTTCCGGCCTTACTTGCGTGCCTTGAAACACACCCGGCAACCAGCCAGCGCTCCAGTTCTCTTCATTATAAAGCGGCTCGCGCTTCAGCGCCGTCGCGGCGCCCAGCGCGCAATTCCTCACTGCATGGAATGCAGGCCTATCATGTTGCCTTCCGTATCAACCATCAGCGCGCAAAAGCCATGTTCTCCGATGGAAAACTTGTCCTGATGGATGAGTCCGCCATTGGCCACCGCGCGAGCCACTTCCACAGCACAGTCTGCGCAGGAAAAGTAGATGATCGTCCCGCCTCCGCCGGAGTCCTTGCCTTCCATTTTCACGAGGGCTCCGGCGGCCCCAGTGGCTCCCATTTCCATAGGGAAAGTCCACATTTCTATCGGCAGGCCTGCGGGGCTGGGCAATTGCTCCAGCGTTTGCTGGAAGGTCGCTTGGTAAAATTCTCTGGCCCGGACCATGTCTTGAACATAGATTTCGAACCAGCCGACAGGATTGCTTTTTGCGCTCATAAGTAAAGTGTTAGTTGAAGTGTTAGTTAAAGTGTTAGTGATGGCCGGGCTTCCGTTTGTGGAGGATGATGATGTTACCTGCTGGCTGCTGGATCGTAACCCATGG
>JAYVJI010001016.1:0-10673 GCA_043769435.1 Verrucomicrobiota bacterium | reverse complement strand
CCGACTGAGCGCCACGCGGCCGCTATGCAGCCCGATGCCGCAGGAAATGACCAGATCCGGCCTGCCTTCCGGAGACCGGCGGGTGCTGGAAAGTATGCGTGCCGCTTTCAGTGCATGGCACCGCGGTTCCTCGCCCGCACCCCGCCACCACGCGAACACACAATCGCCGATGAATTTATCAATGTGGCCGTGGTGGTCCGAGAGCACTGACCGGCAGTCGTCACTCCAGGCGCGGATCGCGCTGGCGAGCACATCCGGAGCGACCTGCGCGGACATTTCCGTGAACCCCCGCAGATCCCCCACCAGCATAGTCACATCCGCCACCTCGGGGCCGGGCGCGCTGATGATGGTCATTTCCGATATCATATCTGAGCCGGCATTTGCTTCGGCGTCATGGAAAACGAACTTGGCCGGGCCGAAGCAAACCATGTCGCCATTTTTCAGCTGCGTGCTGCCGTTGACGGGAAGCCCGTTGACTGAGGAACCGTTGGAGCTGCCGAGGTCCTGCAGCCACCAGCTGGCCCCTAGCCGCCGCAGCGAGGCGTGTTCCCGGGAGACGCCCGCCTCCTCCACCCTGACCGCCGCCGAGACACTCCTCCCCACCAGTGTGAACTCAGTTAGTTCATACCGGTCTCCTGTGCGTATGGATTCCAGCCATGCATGCATATCATGCCTTCAAGCCCCGGTAGCAACAGGGTGCAACCGCCCATGTCCACCACTCGTTGCGTTGCTGGCGTTGCTGGCGGCGGAGCAGGGGTTGTACTTTCCAGTGGCCATAAAGTGGTGCACTTTGAAGTGGCCGGTGACACCAAATCCATTTTCCCTTATCTTATTTATAGGCTCAACTGCTCACGCGGGTCCGCGCCCGCTCGCGGGGTGCGTCCTGGCGCGACTGCGCGCCGGGGGCTTTCCTGATCAATCACCACCAACTTTACTTTGGATGCTACTCAATACACGAAAAAGCCGTCTCTCCTGATGGAGAGACGGCTAGATGATGTTTCGCTGAATCGGCTTGGTGGATCAGGCGGCCTTTTTCTTCGCGTCCAGAGCACCTTTGGCTTGGGCGACGAGTTCGTCGATGGCGGCTGGGTTGGTGATGGCCAAGTCCGAGAGGACCTTACGGTCGAGGGCAACGTTCAGGTGACGCAGCCCTTCCATGAAGCGGCTGTAAGTCAGACCCTGAGCGCGGACTGCGGCGTTGATGCGCGTGATCCACAGTCCCCGGAAGTTGCGCTTCCTGGTTTTGCGGTCACGGGTGGCCCAAGTCATCGCTTTGAACAGAGCGTCCTTGGCGTAACGGTAGAGGCGGGAGCGGTTTCCGTAGAAACCTTTGGTTTTCTTCAGTATTCTCTTCCGCCGCTTACGGCTGGCGGGAGAGTTTGTTGCTCTTGGCATGAGTATCTGGTTCTTAACGGGCTGTTTTCAATGTCTCCGCGCCGTCTCACCCGTTGGTAGACTGCCTGTGAAGGCAGCCAGGCGGCGGCGGAGTTGGCCGGGATACCGGCCGTGCGGGGCGCTGCTCAGGCAAACGGCATACACCTCATAAGACGGGGAACATCCACTGCGGCTGCAGTGGTGGCCTTACGAAGATTACGTTTGCGCTTACGGTTCTTGCACTCAGCGAGGTGGCGGCGTCCCTGCTTACGACGAAGCAGTTTACCGGTCCCGGTGATCTTGAACCGCTTGGCGACGCCCTTTCGGGTCTTGCTTTTTGCGATTTTCTTTCTCATAGAGGAAGGGGCGGTCCCTAGGGGTTGTCATTCTGAACCGCAAGTGGGTTTTTCACTTTTATTCACTGGGCGGCTCACCCAGGTCACAGAGGCTTGAGTAGGAAATCGATGTCTGCGGCTGTGAGTCCGCCGGCGGCACCACCTCCTGCCATGAGGCTGTCTAGGAGTTCTGCCTTGCTTGCCTGGAGTTGCAGGATGCGTTCTTCGATGGTGCCTTCGCAGATGAGCTTGTGGACAAAGACGGTATTTTGCTGGCCCATGCGGTGCGCCCGGTCCGTGGCCTGGGACTCTACTGCGGGGTTCCACCAAGGATCGTAATGGATGACGGTATCGGCGGCGGTGAGGTTGAGGCCGGTGCCGCCGGCTTTGAGCGAGATGAGGAAAACGGGGGCAGTGCCTTCCTGAAATTCCCGGACGAGGGCGCCCCGGTCCTTGCTGGCTCCGGTGAGCATGAGGTGGGCTATGCCGGCTTCTTTCAAGGTATCGCTGATGATGCTGAGCATGCTGGTGAACTGGCTGAAAACCAGCATTCTCCGGCCCTCGGCGGCGAGGGGTTCCACTAGGTCCATGAGGGCTTCCAGTTTTACGCTGGTGTTCACTCCGGTGGCGGCTTTGATTTTCAGCAGGCTAGGGTGGCAGCAAACCTGACGCAGCTTCAGCAGGGCATCGAGGATGAAGATTTGGCTTTGCTTGATGCCATGGCGTCCTATTTCCCTGCGGATGCGCTCATCCATGGAGGCGCGAACGCTTTCGTACAGGTCTGCCTGTTCCTGTGAAAAGGGGATGCGCATCACGCTTTCGATTTTCGGCGGCAGGTCATGGAGGACGGCGCTTTTGGTTCTGCGGAGAAAAACCGGGGTGATGCGGCGGATGAGAATGCTGCGTCGGCCAGTGTCTTGCTGTTTTTCGATGGGGTTGCGGAATTGCCGTCCGAATTCCTCCCATCCACCGAGCAGCCCCGGCATCAGGAATTCATAGAGGCTCCAGAGTTCACCCAGATGGTTTTCCATGGGCGTGCCGGTGAGGGCCAGGCGCAGGTTGCTCCGGAGTTCGCAAGCCGCCCGGGAGGCGTTGGTGCGGTGGTTTTTGATGAACTGGGCCTCATCCAGCACCACGGCATGAAACTCTACTTCCGCCAATTCCGCAGCGTCTCTGGCAAGCAAGGGGTAGGAAGTGATGAGCAGATCGCATTCGCCGGCGAAACGCAGGGACTGAAGGCGGTCTGGGCCGTGGTGGGTGCGGACTTTCAGGCTGGGGCAGAATTTCCGGGCCTCATCCCGCCAGTTGTGGAGCACGCTGGTGGGGCAGACGATGAGGCTGGGCCGGGTGGCTGCGCCGCTGATTTTTTCGGCCAGCAGGTGGGCTAAAGTTTGGATGGTTTTGCCCAGGCCCATGTCATCCGCGAGGATGCCGCCCAGTCCATGGCGGGCGAGGAAGCGCAACCACCGAAATCCCTCCAGCTGATAGGGCCGGAGCGAGGCCTGAAGGCCTTCCGGGACGTCTTCGGTAGATCCGGTGATGCCGCTGCGCAGGCTAGCGGAGAGTTCCCGCAGGTTTTCCACTATCCGGGCCGCCATGACGGCGTTATCCGGTTCCTCTGAGAGCAACTCGGCCGCACGGAGTTTATGCAGGATGATGTGGTCGCCATCCAGTGCTTTGGTGCCGGCGGTGTATAGTTCTGCCAGGGCGCTGAGGATCCGGTGCAGACGGGAGGCCGGCACGGGAACCATACGTCGCCCGCGTTTGCTGCCCGGCTTGATGCCCGGTTCCTCATCAAGCGGGAGCAGGACGGGATCATCCCCGCGCGCGGCGAGGTTTTCCAGCTTGAGCGTCCATTGGCCTTCTCCCTTCAGGTAATGGGCCAGCAGCGGAAGCATGGGAAACCGTTCCCCGCCGACTTGGATGCCGAGGTCTGCTGCGAAAAAGTTAGGTTTTCCGCATTCCCTGATCTCCTCGTAAAAGTGATCCGGGTGGACGATGTTGAGATCGAAGCTGTCGCTGGTCGCGGTTTTCCAGCCATGGGATGTCAGGCCGGGCAGGTGGGTCAGGAGCAGGTCCACCCAGGGCTGGTCGCTGGTGTGGTCGGGGTGGGCGACAAAGACATCCCGCAGTTCCTCTTTCAGATAGGAATCTAGCACTTCTCCGCAGCGACGCAGACCGGTTTTTTCAAGAATGGAAGCGCAGGCCCGTTCCTGGACTTGATCACGGCGCCAGCCCACTCCACCGAGGCTGCCAGCTCCCAGCGGGAACTGGATTTCCGGTTCCTCGGCGTAGATGAAATCCAGTCTGGCAAGGCGGACGGGAACGCCGTAAGGGATGCTGCTGTAGTAGCCGAAGTACCCGCTGTATGGATATTCTGCGAAGAGGCTGAGCATGGGGGTGGGCGTGCCGCAAGGCCGGGTGTCAGGAGGCGGGGCAAGGGCCTCCGATGCTTCATCATGCTCCTCGACGGGGCGGAGAGTCACCTCAAGGATCCGGGTGCTGTTCTTTTGGGGCTGTGGGAAATCGTCCCGGGGCCAGTAGACGCTACTGATCCCGGCCAGCACCGTAGCCCACGCGTGCTTGCAGTGCCGCTGGACAGGGCAGGAGCAGGTCGTGTGCGCGTCCTCTATCCGGGGCCCCCGGATTTCCACGAAGGTCCGGCAGTCCCCGCGGTCCCGCGTGGCTACGATGCCCTCTATCTGGATGCACTGCGGCAGGATGGCGCGACGGAGTCCGAAGACGACCCGGGTGCCATATAAGGAGAGGGCCGACTGCCGCAGGGCAGGGGGGAGGTCGTCCAGCCACCTGTCGCTGCTAAAAGTTCGCCATATGTCCGTTCCTTTCATTGCTGCTGAGAGACGCAGGGCCAGTTCACAGCCTCACCGGCACTGAGTGCTGTTGCAGGTATTCCTTCACGGTGCGCACGGTATATTCTCCAAAGTGAAAGATGCTCGCTGCCAGGACCGCATCTGCTTTCCCCTCACTGAGTACGGTAACCATGTGATCCAGTGTGCCCGCGCCCCCGCTGGCAATGACGGGGATGGTGACCGCCTCGCTGACCGCTCTTGTCAGGGCTACATCATATCCGTTTTTGGTGCCGTCTGCGTCCATGCTGGTGAGCAGGATCTCGCCGGCCCCGCGCCGGCAGACCTCGGCGGCCCACTGCACGGCATTGAGTAATGTGCGGTTACGTCCGCCGTGGGTGTAGACCTGCCATGTGCCGTCTCCGTTGGAGCGGGCATCGATGGCGACCACTATGCACTGGCTCCCGAAGGTATTGGCGCCGGAGTTGACGAGTTCCGGATCATGGATGGCGGCGGTATTCACGCTGACCTTATCTGCTCCGGCCCGCAACATTGTCTTCATATCCGCCACGGTCCGGATGCCGCCGCCCACAGTCAGAGGCATGAAACACCGCGCGGCTGTTTCCGCCACGACGTCCACCATGGTGTGGCGGGCATCGGAGGAGGCGGTAATGTCCAGAAAAACCAGTTCATCCGCGCCCTGATTGTTATAAGCCACGGCGCAGTCTACTGGGTCCCCCGCATCCCTGATATCAAGGAACTTAGTGCCTTTGACGACCCGGCCCTTGTCCACGTCGAGACAGGGAATGATGCGGCGGGTGAGCATGGGGGGTATAGGTTCAGGACTGGCGCGCCGCGTCCTGGAGGCGGAGAAGCGCGTGGAGATCAGTGTCCGGAAAGGTCACGTCCTCGAGGCGGATAGGGTCGTCTTTCAGGTAGGCACGGGTGATCACGGCACGCTGCGCATGAGGGCCGTGGCCTGCACTCTCCAGCCAGCAAACCGGCACCCCTCCTCCCCGGGCGTCTGCCTCCGCGCAGGACTCGACCAGCCCGTAGACTTCGTCCCCACCGATGCCGTGTTCGATGCTCGTCCCGGCCGGGAGGTCCAGCTTGGCGTAGGCGTAGACGTCATTGATCAGCCTCGCTGGCGGTGCCAAGACGGCCTTTTTGTCAAAGAATGCCTGGCCTATAGCCCGCGTGGTTTCCAGGGTGCATAAGTGATAGGGGCGGTAAAATAAGTAATACCAGCCACCATCCGCTTGCTTTGATGCCACCGCGTTCACCTTATAATAGCCAAGCAGGAAGTGCTGGCCCGGATCACTCTGGAAACCAACGACATAGACCCCGCCGCCGGGTTCTGCATTGATGACATAATCGATCCGGCCCTGCTGGCCATAGGCATCAAAGTCAAACAAATCCATCACGCTCTTCACATCCTTCTTTTCGCTACCGAACTCATGGCCCTGCATCCCGGGCTGGATGGGGGTGAGGTTCGCTCCATTGCCGATGATTGCCATCTCCACGTTGAGTTTGGTGCCGTCGGTGTAGGCGACGCATTGCACCGTACTCAGTTTCAAGTCGTTGGCTATGGATTCCATTTCCGGAGCCAGTGCGTGGCGACGGAGGTAGCCTTTGATGTTGCCAGCCTGCACGATGCGGAATCCCCAAAGCTCGATCTCCTCTATCATCGTGGCCAGCACCCCATGCTGGTCCCCGGCGTCACTGCTCACGATCACGCCCTGCTTCCGGGCTTCATGCGCCAGCAGGGAACCCAGGGCTAGGTCCACTTCTGCGTTCATCAGGATAACGTGCGCTTTTTTCGCGATGGCAGCCAGGCAATAGCGGCCTGCAATGGCGATGGTATTAGTGCATTCCACCAGCACATCCAGCTCAAACTCAGGGTGGTCCAGCAGGGCTTGGCTATTTTTCGTTAGGTAAACCTCCCCGGCTGCCCGCGCAGGCGGTGCCCCGGTGCCGTCCCACGGGATGCCCCGCGCCCTGCTCGCAGCCCGCCCTACCTCCAGTGCGGCGTCGGAGATGTCCCCTAGGAAGACTACCTCCATGCCCGGCGTCCTCGCGGTTTGCCACGCCACGCCGTTGCCCATCGCTCCGCATCCCACGATGCCGACCCGGATGCGGCGTCCGGTGGCTTCCAGTTGTTTCAGTCTTGCTAGCACGGTGATTTGGTCAGGTTGGTTTTGTGGTTGAATCGCTACTCTCTCCGTTGGCTGCCCATTTCGCTTTGCAACCTGTTTTGGTTTAGAGCGGAAGTTTTACCCTGGTGCTGGATTTCGGGGAAAGCTAATCCCGTCTGAAATAATGCTCAAATTCCCATAGCGGGAAGGGCCCGCCCCAAATGCGCTGAGCTTCCACGAATAACGGAACTGGCCATGCGCCACGGGAGTGAAGGGCTAGATTTATTGCCGTGAAGCCTCTCATAAATAAGCGAATTCAGAAAAATTAGAATCAATTTCGAAAATCTCTTGCATTTATCGGAACATAATTGTAGATTACCACAGAAACCAGCCGTTATCTCTATGATTTCCATAGTTAGAACGCATGATTTTACAGCCCACCACTCTACAGAATTACTCATATGTCCGATGAAGCACCAGAACTAATGACCGTCAAGGAAACGAGCGAGTACCTCCGTATTCCGCTTCCAACGGTTTATTATCTAGTCCAGAGGGGGCAATTGCCTGCGGTTCAAATCGGGGGCCGCTGGCGCATCAAGCGCAGTCTATTGGACCGGGATATCTTGAAGACCGAGGGCAGCGGCCAGCCGACCGTCCTCGTAGTCGATGACGACGCTCAGCTCCAAACCATCTTCAAGCAATTCCTCAAGAAGGCCAACTTCGGACGGATTGTGGTGGGCAGCGGCGAGGAAGCCATTGCCTACGCGGAGAAGCAGAAATTTGACCTGGTGTTTCTTGATCTCAAGCTTCCCGACATGGAAGGCGATGAAGTCTACATGCGCCTGAAAGCCCTGCATCCAGACCTGCCCATCGTGATCATAACCGGCTATCCGGACAGTGAAATCCTGAGCAAAATCCTCCAAAGCGGTCCCGTCACGGTGATCAAAAAGCCCATCGAGTTTGAACAATTGAACCGTACTGTAAAGCAGCTGGGCCACAAGGGCATGGACATGGCGCTGTAGCGCAAATGATCCCGGCCCCGGGAAGCCCGGGAAGCCCGGGAAGCCCGAGAGTATTACTCCGGCTGACAGCAAGGACACCAGCAGGCGGTGCGCCCGCGCAGGGTCTCCCGTGCCAGGGCTGACCGGCAGCGGGGACAGTTCGCGCCTGCTTTCCAGCGATGCTGGAATAGCCATGCGCGTGGTGGATCACTCCAGTCACGGCCTATGGTCCTCAGTGCTGTGCCGGTGATTTTTCTGAGGACCTGATGCAGGGCATGAGGGTCAGCTGAGCCGGCGGGAGTTCCCGGATGCAGGCGGAGTTGCCACATCGCTTCGTCGGCCATCCAGTTGCCGATGCCGGGAAATGCCTCCTGCTCCAGCAGCAGCGCCTTGAGCGGAGTGCGGGCGCGCCTCTTCAGAAAATCCCGCACAAGATTCACGGTAAAGCCCTTGCTCATGATCTCAGGTGGCAACGCTGTCCACCACTCCGGAGCGCTAGGAGCGATGTGCAGGCTGAGCCGTCCGAACATTCTGGGGTCACGGAAAACCAGGGCACCGTCTCCAGTTTGCAGCACGAGGTGATCATGCTTTTCCGGCCTGTGCAGCGGGGCCAGCGTCAGTATCTCACCGGTCATGCCGAGGTGCCCGCTCAGCCAGAGGCCGCCGCTGAAGGCAAAGAGCATGTGCTTGCCGTGGGTCCTCGTCTCCAGTAGTTGCTGGCCGCGCAGTTTTTGGAATGCGGAGACATTTTCGCCACGGAACACTCTTGCCTGCGGCTGGATGTGAACCTTCAGCACCGGCTTGCCACGGCCCGGGTCCCACTGCCGGGAAAACCACTGCACCTCAGCTAGCTCAGGCATAGGGGACTAGGCCAGAAATAAACACCGGGAGGATTGGAGGCTGGTCTTTGCCCGCGTCCCTGAGCCCGGCTCAGGCGAGACACTCTTTGATGTAGGCGAGGCCGTCGGTGTAGACTTCCGCCTCATTCGGAAAGAACGGACGCCATACCCGAGTCGCTGCTGCAAGGTCCGGCAGCGCACTGCCAAACGCCTCGATAGTGACAAACCCGGCGTAGTTTTTGCTTTTCAGAAGCTGCAACACCGGCTTGATCAGCGATGCGCCATTGTGGCTCTTGCCCGGTGTCCCTCTGTCATTTGCGGAAATGTGAATATGATTCACGATGTCCAGGTTTGAGGCCAATGCCCCAATAGGATCCTTTTCCTCGATGTTAGTGTGAAAGGTGTCAAACATCGTTTTGAAGTTTGGATGGTTCACCTTTTGCACATAATGCCGGGCCTGCTCTAGGGTATTCAGGAAATAACTCTCAAACCGGTTCAGCGGCTCGATGGAGAGCACAATGCCTGCCTGATGTGCGTAGTCAGCCAGCGGACGGTGGACATCTGCCGCCCACTCGATTTCATCCGCGCCCGGGCCTTTTCCGCTGAAGGTGCCGAGCACCTGATAATATGGGCCGCACAGCAGTTTGATCCCGGCAGCATGACCACAGTCGATGACCTTCTTCAGGTGCTCTAGGGCGCCTTTACGGTTAGCTGCCACAGGGCTGACAGGGCTGTGCTCCTCGTCCGGGCTGACGGTCACCGCTGTTGATTCCAAGCCGTTGTCCTTAAGCGCCTTACCGATTTTGGCGAAGTGGGAGGGATCGCTGTTGTCAAAAATGGGGATTTCCACGGCATCATAACCGGTGGATTTGAGCGTGGCCAGAATGGGGAATTGCTCTTCAACAAAGTGAGTGGTCCAGAGGAGGAGATTGAAACCGGTCTTCATAAATAAGGCTGAGATGATGGGAGTGAAATTTGGTTGCGGATGATTGACTAATACGGGCGAGGGTGCCCCTGGCTGGGCCGGTGGCAAGCCGTTATTTCACCCCTCACCTATTGTTTGTTTTGGCGCTTCCGCTGGAAGCCCCCGCCGGGTTTACCGCAGGGGGTGATGTGGGGTGGCGGCGTCACGTCGGTCGTTTGCTGGCGCTCGTCAAGGAGGCGGGTGGCGATGTTTTTGAGGCCCAGTTTTCCAAGGGTTTGGCGGAGGACGGATCGCATTTCCGGCTTATACCAAAAGAAGAAGCTGCGCTGTGTTTGCTTCTCCTCGGGGGTGCGGGCGACTACGACCTTGCTGCCATCGCAGGGATGGGTGCCGGTGGCGTAGATTTCGGTGGCTACGGTCATGGGTGTGGGGGTGAAGTCTTGGACTTGTTCGAGCCGGTAGCCCAGGTCCTTGGTCTTCAGGGCCAGTTCAGCCATGTCTTCGGGGCGGGATCCGGGGTGGGAACTGATGAAGTAGGGGATGACCGGGGTGGCGGGCTTGCCGGCCTTTTTGGAGGCGGCATCGAATTTTTCCTTGAATTTGTAGAAGAGGTTGAAGGAGGGCTTACGCATGACTTTGAGCACGTGGTCGCTGGTGTGTTCCGGGGCTACTTTGATGCGGCCGGGGACGTGGTGGGCGGCCAGTTCTTCTATGTATTTTTCGTGGCTCGCTTTGACTTCTGGAGTGGTGCCTTTGTCATGGAGAAAGAGATCATAGCGGATGCCGCTGGCGACGAAGGCGTGCTTGACGCCGTCGGTGTTGCGCACGGCTTCGTAGATGTCGAGCAATGGCGTGTGGTCGGTGTCGAGATTGCGGCAGACCTCCGGCCAGATGCAGGATGGCCGGATACATTCGTCGCATATCCATTGCTGCTTGCCCTTCATTTGGTACATGTTAGCAGAGGGGCCGCCGAGGTCGCTGATGGTGCCCCTGAAGTCTGGCATTTGCTTGATGGACTCCACTTCCTTGAGGATCGATGCCTTTGAACGGGAAGCGACGAATTTTCCTTGGTGAGCGGAGATGGTGCAAAAGCTGCAACCGCCGAAGCATCCGCGGTGCATGTTGATAGAGTGCTTGATCATCTCGTAGGCCGGGATGGGGCCCCGCTTGCGATACTTGGGATGCGGGAGCCGTGTGTAGGGCAGTTCAAAGGAGGCGTCGATCTGGCCTTCGGTCATGACGGGAAACGGGGGATTC
>JAYVJI010001015.1:0-2533 GCA_043769435.1 Verrucomicrobiota bacterium | reverse complement strand
GACGAGGCCCTGGAGTGGCTGGATGCCATGAACGGACGCAATGAACAGAAGAGCCTCAGCCTAGCGGCGAAATGGGCACGGGCCGGCGAGTGGGGCTGGGTGTGGAACGCAGCCAAGGGCGCAAAGTCAGGAGCTTCTGCCCTGAAAGCAGCCGAGGACGCGGCGACGAAGGCAGTCCCCGCCATGGTCGCTGCCCTCAAGGGAAAGCCAGCTGACTGGATACCGAAATGGATCGAGTTTCTGCGGATCTATGGAGACACCAGCGCCGCAAAAACACTTGTGGAGCAATCCATGGAGCAACGTGGAAAGCAGCGCTCTGCCGCCGCTAAGCTTTTCGACGAGTCGCAGGCGCTCTTTCGCAGCCAGAAGCGCCCCGATGCCTACAAAGTTCTGGAAAAGCTGCGGGATGAAAACCCGCACACCTATCAGGCCTACTTTGCCTGGAAATGGCTCACGGAAAAGAAGTGACCGGGGCGTCCGTTAGGGTTGTGCCATTGCTGGCGACCCAATCGCGAACGGGCCTGACAAGGTCTGCACTGGAGATCAGCTCTTGGCCGCTGGCGGTTTGCAAGACCAGTTCCCCTTCTGGACCCAGCCCGCAGAATGTCCCTTCACGCACGTCACGCCCACAGAGCATAGTAAGCCGCTGACCGTGCAGGGAACTGCGGCTGGCGCATTCATGCAAGATGCTTTCCGGCGCATCCGCCACGGCCTGCACCGTCCGCTGGAGGTGCCTGAGCAGGCTGATGCAGAAAGCGGTCCGATCGATGGGCAGCCTTCCATTTTCAAGCCATGCGGATGTAGCCGCACCACGGATATCCGGCGCAAAGTCACTGCTCAGCATGTTGAGATTCACACCGATACCGGCTATCACACTACCGGCCCCGGCGTGGAGAACGCCCTCTACCAGGATGCCGCAGACTTTCTTTCCGGAGAGGATGACATCGTTAGGCCATTTGATCTGTGCCGGTGGGGAACCCGCCGTGTCCTCCAGGGCCAGGCACACAGCGAGGGCGCAAGCGTGGGTCAGGCGCGGCCATTTTTCCGGCGGCAGCTCCGGTCGCAGAATGATGGAGCCTAGGAAATTCCGCCCCGGAGGAGAGTGCCACGCAGCTCCCCGGCGGCCCCGGCCTCCGGTCTGATTATCTGTCAGGAAAACCGTCCCGTGGGCTGCCCCGGCTGCGGCTGCGGCCCGGGCGTCATCATTGGTGGAATGTGTTTCCGGCAAAAACCGGACCATGGCGCTGCAGGCGGCGCTGATGGCTTCCACCTCCAGCGGACTGATGAGGGAGGGGTCGATCACAGTGCCGTGCCGGCAAAATCCAGGGACAGATCCAGCGCCTGCACGGAATGTGTGAGCGCGCCGCTACTGATGTAGTCCACCCCTGTAGCCGCGATCTCCGGCAGCCGGGCAAGCGTGACGCCGCCACTGGCTTCCAGCTTCACTCCCGAGCCCCGGCACAGTGCCACGCTGTCCCGCATCTCCTCCAGCGTCATATTATCCAGCATGATCACATCCACTCCACGAAGGGTTAGGAACTTCCGCACTTGCTCCACAGAGTCCGCCTCCAGTTCGATGCGAATGCCGGGCTGGAGCGCATACGCCTTGTCGATGCCGGCCTGCAGTTCCCCCGTATCCCCGGCGGTGCTCAGATGGTTGTCCTTCACCATCACCATGTCATAAAGTCCGGTGCGGTGATTCGTTCCACCGCCTGTGCGCACCGCCATTTTTTCTAGCCAGCGCCAGCCCGGTGTGGTCTTTCGTGTGTCTAGGATCTGTACGGGCCACTCCGCCACAGCATCCACATAGCGGCGCGTTTGGGTAGCGATGCCGCTGAGGCGCTGGAGAAAGTTCAAGGCGGTGCGCTCACCTGTGAGGATGCTGCGGGCCGGACCCTCGAGAGTCATCACCACATCCCCGCGATGCACTAGGTCACCCTCGGCGGCCACGGCCTTGATCCCAACCCGGGGATCCAGCTCCCGGAACACCTCCACCGCGATGGCCAGACCCGCTACGATCCCGGTTTCCTTTGCCCGGATCGAAGCGCTCGCCTGCTTGTCCTCCGGGATGAAACAAAGCCCGGTGATGTCCCCTGTGCCCGTGTCCTCACGGAGCGCCATGCGGATCAGGGCGTGCACTGGTTCCGGCAACATGGCTCAGGCCGCGTCCTCCCCGGTTTGACCTTCCTCTTCAGGCACGAGGTCCTGCTCCACCCGGAGATTGCGAATGATGAACTCCTGACGCTCCGGCGTATTTTTCCCCATGAAGAATGTCAGGAGATCCTTGGCGGTATGGTGGTGATCTGTCGCGACCGGATCTAGGCGCATATCCTTGCCGATGAAGTTTTTGAACTCGCTGACGTTGATTTCACCGAGGCCTTTGAACCGCGTTATTTCCGCAGCCTTCCCGCACTTGGTTACGGCCTTCCTCCTTTCCTCCTCAGTATAGCAATAAAAAGTTTCCTTCTTGTTTCGCACCCGGAAGAGCGGCGTCTGGAGTACGTAGAGGTGGCCGCGCCGGATCAGGTCAGGG
>JAYVJI010001014.1:0-1986 GCA_043769435.1 Verrucomicrobiota bacterium | reverse complement strand
GAAGAACGTCACCAACCGTCCGAAAAAAAAGAAGACACTGCTGAGCCACCTCAAATCAAGTTTGGGAAAGGATTCCACCGAAGCCGACGCGGCAACGCTGTTGGAGAAACTG
Organism: Verrucomicrobiota bacterium; assembly: GCA_043769435.1. Taxonomy (GTDB): domain Bacteria; phylum Verrucomicrobiota; class Verrucomicrobiia; order Verrucomicrobiales; family V1-33; genus JAYVJI01. The sequence goes on along the minus strand of JAYVJI010001014.1, from coordinate 1,874 downwards.
CGCAGAGCCGGGCATCTCCGCATCGGGGACAAGGACCTCGTTACCTACCTGGTTTGAGCTGCGCGAAACCGGTTGAAGCCAGGCCGTGGCCAAGGTGGTCCGGCCTGTGGCTCCCGCTCCGGAGAAGGACAGAAGCGATCGGCGGGAAGTTGTGCTGAGGGCTGGATGAGGAGAATCCGGGGCCATGAGAGCATTCCTGCCCCTTGCCACGCGCCGGGGGCGGTTCCACCAGTGGCGCCCACTTCTTCATGGCACACCAGTTCACTCAGCGCCGCCGCGTCAGTTTTTCAGAGACTGATCTCGCGGGTATCATGCACTTCTCCGGATTCTTCCGGTGGATGGAGGATACTGAGCACGCTTTTTACCGTTCGCTGGGGCTGAGTGTGCATCCGCTGGCGCACGGGGCGACGGATACGAGCACGGGCTGGCCGCGGTTTAAGGCCTCGGCGGAATACAAGCTGCCGCTGCAGTTCGAGGAGGAGGTGGAGGTGGAACTGATTGTAGCTGAGATGCGCACCAAGGCCATCCGCTACGCGTTTCGTTTCTGGAAAAATCCGGACGGCCCGGCACCGCGTGCGCTGGTCGCGACCGGGGAGATCGTCGTCGTCGCCGTCTGTGCCGCACCCGGCATGAGGGTGATGAAATCTTCGCCGATACCAGAGGCATTCCGCTCGCGTATCGAACCTGCTCCGGCGGAAGCGCTCGCTCTGCCAGCCGCCGATTCCTGAATTTTCTCCTCCCATACCGTGAATCAAAAAATGAACAGCCAAGCTCTCCTCTATGTCCTCGGGGTCGTCATCTGCTGGGGTCTTTACTCCGTCTTTCTCCACATGGGCAGTGTGGGCATGAGCATCGAGGGCGCGAAGCCTGACCTCATGAGCAATCGCATGAAGGCCTTCCTCCTCGTCGGCATCGCCTACGTGCTAGTGGCCGTCGTGGGGCCGCTGATCATTTTGAAAATGCGCGACAGCGGCGCGGCCACGCACTGGTCATTTCCCACCACCGGATGGAAGATGAGCCTCATCGCCGGACTGCTTGGCGCGTTTGGGGCTTTCTTTCTGCTCATGGCGCTGAGTTCCGATGGCGGCGATGTGGGCATGAGAAAGGTGCTCATCGCGATGGTGCCAACGCTCGTTTTCGCCGGAGCGCCGCTGGTGAATGCGCTCGTCAGCGTGACGAAGGAGGAACTGTGGGCCAAGACGCCGCCGCAGTTTTTCATCGGCCTGCTGCTTGCTGCCGTGGGCGCGGGGCTGGTTATGTTTTATAAGCCGTCATCGGGTCCGCCGGCCAAAGCGGGTGCCGGGCCTGCCGGTCTGAGCGCTCCCGCCGGTCCGAAGGTCAGCCAGTTCAGCGTGCCCGCTCCGGTGAAGTCCGTGGCTCCCGGCTATGCGGACGTGACGACGCGCAGCTACTACGTTTCGTAATGGCGGCGTCTGCCGCGTGAACGCGGGCCGGATTCCCGCACTGGCGTGCCCAGTGATGCCTTGCCGCCTGTGGTGCGGCTCCCGTAGAGTCGGCGGTCATGAATTGCTCCACTATTTCGCGCCTCGTGCGCCTGCTTCTCATCAGTGCTGCTGTGTCGGCATGTCCGGCAGCCGGGCAGGAGCCGCGACCGTTGTTTGTCGAAGGCTATGCCGGTGAAGTGAGCTACGCCCCGGGCGAGGAGTTGGCGCTGCATCTCTCCAGCAGCGCGCGGCAGGTAGCGGTGGAAATCACGAGACTGGGAGCAAAGCCGGAGTCAGTATGGACGGGTGAGACGCAGGCCACAGAACATGCCGTGCCGGAGAATGCGTCCTCACACGGCTGCCTCTGGCCGGCGGCGCTCAAGCTCCAAATTCCCCCCGGCTGGCGCAGTGGCTATTACCATGTGACGC
>JAYVJI010001013.1:0-3748 GCA_043769435.1 Verrucomicrobiota bacterium | reverse complement strand
GGGAGCCTGAGCATGGGCGGGAGCGGCGGCGAAGCCGCCGCAGGCGACAATGAGCACGCACAGCGTGCGGATGAGGTAGTGTATCGTCTTCATATGCTTAGATGTGGTTTGGTGGTGAGCTTGACGTTTCGTAGCACGGATTACGTGATTAAGGAAGGAGAACGACCAAGCTCAGCGACAGGTGGGGCGGGAGAAGACTCAGCAAACACGCTGCACTTTTGAGTTACACCAAGCTATGAAAACACGGAGGCCCCACCTGTTCGCTGCAGCGCTCTTGTTCTGCTTCCGGGTATTGGCGTTACGCTGCCAAATCAGGAATGCGCTACCTCCGATATACGCGGCAGTGCTCGGCTCAGGAATGGCTCCCGCAATGATGGGCACACGAGGCTGCGTCTCCCATGCCCAAGAGTTAATTACGCCACCCGGCACAGGCATGAATGGCAAACCATTCGTAGGGTGGCTGTAACCGGTGAATTGAATCCAGCCATAGTGAAGCCCATCCGCTGCTGCGAATTCAACTCCGATGTAGGCGTCTGCAAACTGCATCGGTGATGGGCCAGTTGATAGTCCATAGCCAGTAGCCAATGAGGGGTTATTGGAGTTGTCCGTATGCCTATGCCAAGCTCCGCCCAGAAAAGATATGTCTGCGCCAATTATGTTTCCAATGGTGACGGGCACTATGCTGCCACCAAGATCAGGAGCGACTGCCAGCACGCTTATAAAACGATTACCACCATACGACTGCATTGCAGTTACAAGATAATCTCCGACGAATCTGAAATCCGCCCCTCCATCCGCATTCACATCAAACTCGGTATCGGTGATAAAGGGCGGATCGAAAGTGAAGGTATTCGGCGCATCACCTCGATAGGTGACCACTACTGCTGCCCCTGCCCATCTGGGCAGAAGCAGCAAGGCCCAGAGCCAATGCAGTTTTGCGGTCATGGCAGGAGCTACTGGCCGCGGCGCATCCGCCAGAAGCGGCGGGGCTCGGCTGGGTTGCGGCTGGTCAGCACGGTCGTGCTGCTGGTCTCAGCCTTGACGCTTGAGACACTGCTCCATGTCCCGGTAAGAGAGGTGGACGTTTCCAGGGTGTAGAATGCACCGGGATCGGAACTGAACGTCAATTGGTATTCGTTCATGTTGGCCGGGTTTAGGGTGAACCCTGCGCTGGTCACGACGGGTGCTTCCGGGACGACACCACTGAGAATCAGGGACACTTTCTGGCTGCCTGATTGCAGCGTTCCAATAGGGCTGACTGTGATCTTCAAGCGGCGGGACTGAGTCGACGCAACAATTGTGACCTTTTCCGCGTTATTGCGGCTGTCCACGCCGCGTGTCGCAGCCGCGCCACGCACGGCGGCCCTTTCCAGCGTCAAGTCCGGGTCCAGAATCCACGGATGGTGATTGGCAAGCGTGGCGGTATCCTCTGCCACCAGGTCAATGTTGTTCACCAGCATTGCGGCCTGATCGTCCAGGACCGTGGCGAAGGCGGGCGGATTTCCCGCCGGATCACTCCATGCCAGCGTCAGTTCGCCAAGTGTATTAGCTGGCAAAGTGACGAAAAACGACTTCGGCACACCGGTAGCCAGAGTGAACTCCTTAATGTCGGTGCCGCGGCCCAGTGCGACATCCTGCTCCAGCAGCGTTACCAGCCGCTCGGCGTCGAAAATGCCATAGCCTGTGAGGTAGTCCGGGCCGGGATTACCAAAGTCAAAAGCAGTGTGGATGCAGGCGGCTCTCCAGGTGGAGGCCAGCAGTGCTCCGGCGGCGGGCAGCAACTGCCTGCGTCGCTGCTCCGCCAGCATCAGGCCGCCGGTGACACAGGGCGTGGCGAAACTCGTGCCCGCCAGATCAACAGTGCCGGAACTATCCGCCGTGCTTCCGTTGTAGTAAGTGGCCGTGCCGGAGTTGTGACCTGCGAAAAGCGATCCGCCGAGTCCCAGTGTGGCATTTCGCTGTCCTACCGCGACGACATCCGGTTTGATGCGTCCGTCATCCGTCGGCCCGGTGCCAGTAAAACCGGAGATATTGAAGTTTCCGGTCGTAAAATTGATGTCCGTGATGGAGCCGACCGTGACGACATTCTTGGCGGTTCCGGGGGAAATCACGGAGTCGTAGCCATCATCGCCGTTTATCCAGTCGCGGACGACCGTGGAAACCACGGTGCCGCCACCGCTGGGAATGCGGTGGCTGATGGTCGTCGCTGGCGGAACAGGGTTGCCGGGTCCGTTGCCTCTGGGGTTGCCCGCCGCAATGACGGGCAGATGCGTCTCTGCGGTGACAACGAAGGCGTCAATTTGGGCTGAAGAATTTCCTTGTGCGAGAGCTCCCGAATACACCCCAAACCGCGGATCCTCAGTGAACGCTGGTAAAATCCAATACCACCAGTCTGTGCCACCCACGTTGATGGTCGTCCAACCGGGATTGATGCCATAGGAGTGATTCGAGAAGCGTTGTCCATCCAATGCAGCGGCAGCGGTTTCGTCGACAAATGCATCAAGATTGTGCCCTCTCACTTCTCCCTCGTAAGCAATGCCGCGAAGCAGCTTGCCCCTGTTGGTGGCACCGGTAAAGACATCCAAAATCCCTCCGCCTGCCATGACGTTTGCCACGGCAGTGCCGTGATTGCCCGCCACAGCCCCATCCACCTGAGTGACCCGGCCGCCGTCGAATTCATTGTGACCGATGCGGATACCCGTGAGGCCATCCGGCCCCGCCGCCTCCCAGATCGAAGCACGGATGCGTAAATTTGGATTACCCGGGACGCCCCTGCCTGTTAAATTCCGGCTCAAGGCGGCAATCTGCGATGTGTATAGTCCAGCAGGCCAAAGATCGTCTGCAAAAATCGAGTTCGCCGAGACAGCATCCTGGGCCGACATGAAAACCGGGCCATGCTCACTATCGCCAACGAGAGTTCCGCGGCTGCTTTCACGCGCCACACCATACTTGGCGGCGATGCCATTGAGTTCCCCCTCTGTCTTGCCGCGATCAGCTATAGCCATGGCACGGCGGGCTAGGAGCTTGGCGCGGACAGCCTCGCTGTCATGACGCAGGAAATCCGGGTCCGTCTCCTCTTTGCCCGCCTTGAAGGCTGGCTGCAAGGTTGTGGCAAGCTTTGCTTGGCGCACAGGCCACATCCGCTTGGCTTCGTCCATGATAGCGATCTCCCGCTTGATCGCCTCCCGGCGCTGCTCGCGAATCAGTGCAATCCATTCCTCTTTTGTATAGACTGGTTCCTTGTAGGTAGCATCGCGATGCGTAAGCATCTCTTCGTAGTCCGAAAATCCATCCCCGTCAGTATCCTTTTTCTTATCAGTTGGATCAAATTGGTAATTCTTGTCGTGCGATTTTTGCACCATGACCCAAAGATCATCCCAACCATCCTTATCCCACTTGAGCATCCGCAGTTCGGAATCGCGGATGTTCTTGATCTGCTGGGCTACTTCCTCATCGGTGGGTAGGACCACCGGGTCTTCCGGCTTGGGTAGATTGTCTCCGGGGGCGGCGACGGCGAAGCCGCCGCAGGCGAGCAAAGCGAGCATGAGGCTCGCGACGAATTGGCGTAGTGTAGTTTTCATTGCATTGTGGCGTTGGGTTGGTGGTGGACTTGACCTTCGGTAGCACAGGTTGCGCGGATTAGGAAGCAGAACGTTTGAACCCAGCTACCAGCTAGGGCCGCAAAGACGCGTAAATGTGGGATAAAAACTTCCCGGCCCTAGCTGGTTAGCTGCGGTGACCTTGTTCG
>JAYVJI010001012.1:0-2063 GCA_043769435.1 Verrucomicrobiota bacterium | reverse complement strand
GTGCCTGACGCTGCCGGTTGAGTTGATCAATGGAGTTGCGGGTGGCGTGGTTGGCATCGCCCCGCTCTTTTCGCTGCCAACTGAGCCATGCATAGGTCATTCCGATGCCCGCGAGGATGACGGCGGCGATGACGAAGTTGGCCACCATGAAGGGACCGAGGCGGTTGTGAGTGGGTTTGGGGCGGCGGGCAGCCATGACGTGAGAGGGAAGAAATTCAGGCGAGGCGCTCAGCCACGCGGAGTTTGGCGGATCGTGAACGGGGATTGGCGGCCTGTTCGGCGGTGCCAGCGGTAATGGCTTTGCGCACCGGCAGGCGGTAATAGCATTCCGGGTTGGGCCGTGCCGCAGGCCATTCCGGACGATCCACGGACGTTTCAGAATGACGGCGCATGTAGTTTTTTACGATTCTGTCTTCGAGCGAGTGGAAGGTAATGACGGCAAGTCTGCCTCCCGGGCGCAGCCAGCGGTGCGCCTGTTCCAGTGCGCGTTCCAGATAGCCGAGTTCGTCATTTACGGCGATGCGAAGTGCCTGAAAAACCCTGGTCGCCGGATGCGCGCCGCTATGGCGGGGGATTACCGAAGCCACGAGATCCGCCAGCTCCGCTGTCGTCAGAATCGGTTTTTGCCGGCGCCGCTCAACAATGACCGCGGCAACCCGACGGGATGCCTTTTCTTCTCCATAGGTATAAATAATGCGCGCCAGTTCCTCCTGTGGCCACGTGTTCACGATCTCCTCCGCTGTCAGCGGCGCATCGCGGTCCATGCGCATGTCTAGCGGACCGTCGAACCGGAAACTGAACCCGCGGTTAGGCGAGTCCACCTGCCAGCTCGAAACTCCGACGTCGAGAAGAATTCCGTCCACGCCGCCGACTCCCGCTTCTTCCAGAATGGCGGGATACCGGTCAAAAGTGGTCCGCAGCGCTACGAAGTCGGTTTCCCATTCCTCAGCCAGTTCCCGGGCCTGCATGATCGCATCGGCATCGCGATCCAGCGCCAGCACTCCGGCGCCGCGTTCCAGCAATCGCTTCGTGTGTCCACCACCTCCGAAGGTGCAGTCCATCAGCAATTTCCCAGGGGCGGGGGCCAGCCACTCCGCGACTTCTGCGGCCATAACAGGCACATGGTAAATGCCTTCCAGTTCCTCACCACCCTCGGGGTCGCCAGCGCCTCCGAATCCAAGGCTGGACCACAGCGAGCCTCTGCCTGGAACTGGCAGCCTGCGGTCAGACGTCCCTTCCTGAATTGACGGGCTTCCGGCTCCGAACAAATGGTTCCATTCCAGATGTCCCCCAGCGGGGGCCAAAGCCGGGTGTGGGAGTAGATGATTTAGATTTCTAAACCATTTCATAATTCCAGATTGAGAGCGGTGTGTCAGAAGATCTAGAATGCTAAATTGCATGATTTGGTTCCCCCGTTTCGGTTGTTGAATTCGACTTGCGCAGCTCTTAGGCGATGACTAGGTGTGCGTTTCTTTGTGTGTATGTCTCACATTATAAGGTAGTTTTGCTCCAGCGGTTCCCTAAAGGCTGTGGTCGTGGGCCAGGCAGCTGCCTCCGTTGGGCAGGCTTGTAATTTGAGGGAGCCATGAAGGGCAAATGCTCATTGGAAAAAGTAAATCATGATGGAAATTTCAATAATGCACTAGAATGGTTAAGCAATCTAAATTTCATGGTCAATATAAATCCGCGACCTTCAACAAATTATCTAAGTATCCCTGAATATCAGGAATATTAGTGAATTATGCGCAAATTTCCAGTATTTCCTGAGAAATTTCAAAAAACACCTGTCACTTGTCATCCAAGTGGTCTGCTTAGGGGAAGCCTGTCGGTTCACGCCGTAGTCATCGGATTTCGCTGTCCCACTTCCCTAAAATCCATCATCCTTTCACAAACCCATCATTAATTATGGCTCACCGCTACCAGACCGATGCCCAGCGCCAAACCCGGCGGACACTGAACGAACGTGGCATTGAGCCGGGGAGGGGAATGGGGCAGAATTTCATGACTGACCGGAGCATCGCGGCGTGGATCGTAGATCAACTCGAGGTTCAGCCGGAGGACAC
>JAYVJI010001011.1:0-4585 GCA_043769435.1 Verrucomicrobiota bacterium | reverse complement strand
GCCGAAGCAGACTGTCGATTTGTCGGCTGCGTCAGGTGTTGTGGAGGGAAGCGTAGTCGCAACAATCATCGAAAATGGCGAGGTACATCTGGCGATTTTCCTGAAGCATGGAGCCGGGAGGGCGGAGGAATCGGGATTAACGCTGCCGTCCGGTCACGCAGTCATAGCCGCCGGTTTCGGATTGGCGGCGGACCCCCAGTTGCTCCTCTGTATTACACCGACCCTTACGCATCCTGATGGCACACCCGCAGCTGTGGTGAGGCCTCCGGTAAAGCAGGATCTTCCTTTTGGGATTCCCGTGGAGGGCAAACCTGGTTTCGTTCACAGCCCATATGCGCCAGATGAAGGATACGTCGACGTGGAGGGGATCCCGCCCGGCACAAGGGTCAGCTGTCCCTACTCCAGGAAGCACTTCCGAGTGCCTTGAGCGCCGTGCCCTTTGTCGGGAGCAGTGTTGGGATACATGAAGTTGCGGGGTGATTTCCTAGCAAATTATTATTGTCCATCAAACTCATCAAACTGGTGCCTTCAGGACGGCCTTTTGAGCGCAGCGATGTCATCCCCCACGGAACTTCCGGGCTCCAGGAGCGGCTGCAAATGTACCCCCAAACTCATGACTACCGGGGAAAAATGATGTCAGGGCCTGAAACAGCTCACTTTTGCCGCAGCTTATTTCACAGTGATGTCATCAAACTGGATAGGGAGTTCGCTGTAGGGAGTGCCCCATACTGAGGCCTTGCCCTGACCAGGAGGCGTCATGGTTTTGAAGGTAATGACGGGCTTGTCCGGCCGGGTGCCGCCCTCAGCCCACATACGGCCTTCGATCAGGCTTCCGCCCTCTACTGTGGCCACACTGAGTTCCAGCCATGCCCATTTTCCACTCTCCCAGCCGGCGTAGTCTGCTGTGGCCACAGGTTCCTCAGAGTCACGGGGAATGATCAGCTCCAACTGCTTTCGCGCGGCTACCATGCGGAGGCGCGGGCCGTTCATGCCGTGTACTCCTATTCCAAACCTGGGCTGGGAGCGACGTTTACCAGTCGCTTTGATTTTGGCTGTCACGGTGCAGGGGCCCTGGACGGATTTTCCCGCGAGCATCCCCCCATCCACCAAGGGCTGAGGCAGGAGTTCAAGGTATTTGCTCTCCCCCTCCACACCGATCACGAATTTCGCCTCCTGATCAGTAGCTGTGAAGCCCTCCTCGGGTACAGGGCCGGCTGTTAGGGTCTGGAAATTAAAAACCTGCGGTTCCGGGGCAGCGCTCTTGTCCTGGGCTACACCGGCTGCTATCAGGGCGAGGAAAAGAAATGGACGGGAGTGGATCATACCGCATTCAGACGAATACCGGGGAGGATGATAGCGCTATTTTTCAGGCGCGGCTTTTGGTTGAATGCAGGAAAGTTTCCGCCATGGAGCGCTATGAATATCTCTGAAAAGGCGGCAGAAGCCGGCATTGATCCCAGACACCTGCTGCTCTTTGGCTCTGATAAGGCCAAGGTCTCTCACGCTGCCCTGCAGACCGCGTCCCGGCGTGGTAAGCTGATCCTCGTCTCCGCTATCACTCCCACGGCCGCCGGGGAGGGAAAGACGACCATTTCCATCGGTCTGGCGCAGGGGCTGAGGAGGACCGGGCGTTCCGTAGCCCTAGCCCTGCGGCAGCCAAGCATGGGGCCGGTATTTGGCCGGAAGGGCGGGGCGACCGGTGGAGGTGCGAGCACCGTGCAACCTGCAGAATCCATCAACCTCCACTTCACGGGCGACTTTCACGCGATCACTTCTGCCCACAATTTACTGTCCTCCGTGCTGGACAATGCGATTTTCCAGGGTGGCTCGCGCATCGATCCAGCCAATGTGCTCTGGCGTAGAGTGATGGATATGAATGACCGCTCACTGCGGCGTATCCTGACTGATAGTGGCGGCAGGCATCAGCGCGCCAGCGGGTTCGACATCACTGCGGCCTCTGAGATCATGGCCGCCCTTTGCCTAGCTGAGTCGCGGGCTGATTTGCGGATGATGATCGACCGTATTGTGGTGGGTTTTACGCCGGATGGAGAGCCGGTCCGGGCTAAGGAACTGAAGGTCACCGGGGCCATGCTGGCATTGTTGGGCGAGGCGCTGCTGCCGAATCTGGTGGAGTCCGTCGAAGGGGTGCCCGCGTTTCTCCATGGTGGCCCGTTTGCTAATATCGCCCATGGCTGTAATTCCATCCTAGCGACGCGCATGGCCCTCGCTCATGCTGACTATGCCGTGACCGAGGCTGGCTTTGCCTTTGATCTGGGAGGGGAGAAATTCTTTCACATCAAGTGCCGGAAATCAGGCCTAGAGCCTGCCGCAGTAGTGATCGTGGCCACGGTCAGGGCATTGAAAATGCACGGGGGCGCCGCACTGGAAAGTCTGACCCAGCCGGACGCTGCGGCGCTCGAGCGCGGGCTGGAGAATCTAGCAGCGCATCTTGATAGTGCCGCCCGTTTCCGGAAGCCCATAGTGGTGGCCCTCAACCGATTCACCGCTGACACCGATGATGAGCTGGCCAGTGTGCAGCAATGGTGTGAGGCCCGTGGCGTTCCCTGCGCTGTTGCAGATGCCTTCGGTAAAGGAGGGGCTGGCTGTGAGACGCTGGCGGATATCGTCGCGGAGGCTGCCGCGGTGCCTTCTCCGCCGCTGGAAATGCTCTACCAGCCCACCGGGGGCGTGAAGAATTCTCTCAAGTGCATCGCCACCGGCATTTATGGTGCGGACGGGGTGAACCTCACGGAAGCGGCAGAAGCGAAGCTCGCTCTCTTCGAGCGCAGCGGGCTGGCGGAGTTGCCGCTTTGCATGGCCAAGACGCAGAACTCACTCTCCGATGATCCTGCCAAAACAGGGAGGCCAAAGGATTTCACCATCACGGTCAGGGACTTTGAAATCGCCAGCGGGCCCGGCTTCCTTGTGGCGCTAACAGGTTCTCTGGTCCGCATGCCCGCGCTGCCAAAGGTCCCCGCGGCTGAGCGGATCGACGTGGATGCAGAGGGCAGGATCACCGGGCTTTGAGGCGCCGGACTGTTCCCGGGCTTTTGTGCCTGCTGTGCCTCAAGGCAGCGGGAAGCCCCGGTTGATGAGGGCCACGCGGGCTTGGATTTCTGCCAGCTTCTCCGGCTTATCGCGGTTGGTCAGGGCTTCGTGGATGAGGCTGGCGATGAGTTGCATCTCCTTTTCCCTCATACCGCGGGTGGTAACAGCAGGCGTGCCGATGCGGATGCCGGATGGCTTGAAGGGGCTGGCGGTGTCAAAGGGAATGCTGTTCTTGTTCACCGTGATGCCGGCGTGATCCAGTGTTTCCTGAGCGATCTTGCCGTCGAGGCCCTGGGGGCGGAGATCAACCAGCATGAGGTGGTTGTCCGTACCGCCGCTGGCTATCTTATAACCAAGCGCTGTCATGGCGGCAGCCAGCGCTGCTGCGTTTTTGACCACCTGCTGCTGGTATTCCTTGAAGCCGGGAGCCAAGGCCTCACCGAAGCACACGGCCTTGCCGGCGATGACGTGCATGAGCGGGCCGCCCTGGATGCCGGGGAATACCATGCTGTCCATTTTTTTTGCGATGTCTGGGTTGTTCGTCAAAATGATGCCGCCGCGCGGGCCCCGCAGGCTCTTGTGGGTGGTGGAGGTGACCACGTCCGCATAGGGCAGGGGATTCGGATGCACACCTGCGGCGACGAGACCGGCGATGTGGGCCATGTCCACGAAGAGATAGGCTCCCACGCTTTTGGCGATCTCCGACATACGGGCAAAATCAATGATGCGCGGATAGGCGCTGGCTCCCGCAGTGATCATTCTAGGCTTCACCTCCTGGGCTTTGGCGGCTAGGGCATCGTAGTCGATCCGTCCGTCATTTTCCGCCACGCCATAGGCATGAACCGTGTAGAATTTCCCCGAGAAATTGGCGGGATTTCCGTGGGTCAGGTGGCCGCCGTGCGCAAGATTCATGGCCAGGATGGGGTCGCCGTGATTGATCAGGGCGAAGTAGACAGCCGCATTTGCCTGGCTGCCGGAGTGCGGCTGCACGTTCGCATACCCAGCACCGAAAAGCTCCTTGGCCCGGTCGATGGCATATTGCTCGATCTTGTCCACATTCTCACAGCCGCCGTACCAGCGCTTTCCGGGGTAACCCTCGGCGTATTTGTTAGTCAGGACGCTGCCTTGGGCCTCGCGCACTGCCCGGCTGGCGAAGTTCTCTGATGCGATCAGCTCGATGTTGTTTTGCTGGCGGGCGGCTTCCTGTTGTATGGCCGCGCCGACGAGAGGGTCGGCCGCTGCGAGCGTGTCGTTCATACTGGCGACCCGTGCAGCGTGACGACCGCCGTCGAAGCCAGTGGCGAGGAATTTGTCAGCTATGGCGGCAGCACTCGCAGGGTCGGTATCTCCGGCGAAAACCATGACGTTGGCGTCATTGTGCCGGCGGGTCATTTCTGCCTCCTTTTCGGTATGGAGGAGGGCTGCCATAATGCCGGAAAACCGGTTGGCGGCTATGCTCATGCCTATGCCCGTGGTGCAGACCAGCAGCCCGCTGTCCGCTGTGCCTCCCAGCACTTTCTGCGCCACGGCAGCGGCG
>JAYVJI010001010.1:0-2284 GCA_043769435.1 Verrucomicrobiota bacterium | reverse complement strand
GCTGCCCGGCCAGCTCACGCGGGTTGCGCTTGAACTCCTTCGCCAAGAGCATGGCGGCATTCGTTTGATAGTCACCGAAGCGGGGGTCCGCAGCTGGAGTAACAGCGGCGGAGAATCCTTCAGGCAGGGGGTGGCCTTCCCCGGCCATGATGGCTAGGGCTGCATTCACCCGCTCCTGCAATAAATTGGGTATTGTCATGGAACCGTGAGCCTTGAACCACGCCGGGCAATGCGCAATCCATTCTTGGTCAGTGACGCAATTCCTGCAATTCGTCCGGCCCCCCGTCCCTTGGATGACGTCAGCGCCAGCTATTGATACTCCCCCACGCGGCCGCGAAACGGCTCCACAGTGCCCATGCCCTTGGAGTTGAGCACGCCGGAGATGAGTGGCGGCGGCATGCTTTCCGGAGACAGATCTGGGAAGGCAGTGTCTGCAAAGGTCTTGTCGCTCATGCGAAGCGTGTCCGTGAGGGCATCGATCTGGGCTCCCAGTTCACCGGTATCCCGCATGGTCATGCCCGCTTCGCACAGTTGGGTGATCTGCTGCTCTGTTTTGTCTATCTCAGAGCAGACGAGTTCATGGTTTTCCGAGGCCTGCTGGTGGTTCTTCAGGCGGTCACTGATGGCCTTCATTTTTTCCCTTATGGAAACAGTCAGCCGGCTCTCAGTGCCCGCCGCTTTGTCCCGGACGAGGCTGTCCTCCAACTGGCGTGCCGACTCGTCTCCGCTGCGGCGGATATCAGCCAGCGCAGTGGAGGCCAGAAATTTCTCAAGGCCGGATTTTTGATGCAGCAGCTTGAGAAAGAGCCACAGCATGCGGTCCAGAGATTCGCCGCGGAGGGTGTCCGTTATGCCCGGGCCATCCTGTTCATCCATCCGGCGCCGCAGCCGCAGCAAGGCGGCGCACCGGTCGCGCAGTTGGATGAAGCGCTGCTGGTCTTCGACCCGGATGAATGAGGTGATGCGCGCGAGGGCCTGCTCCGCGCTCTCCGCAGCTTTTTGCGCCAGCATTTCCTGGCCGGTGATGACTTTTTGAAAGCGCACGTTGTTCGCCATGAAACCCATGTAGGCCAGTTCAGCGCCCGCGACGAGGGGTATGGCGACATCCGCATGACCGGAGAGGAGCGCCACGCCGGCAGCTGTGCCCAGCGCAAGGAGGTGCCAATGCCAGAGAAAGGCGCGTTTGAGATTGAGCAAAAAGGAATTCCGCATGGGAGTCATGGATCTGTCGTTGGGCTTCGCTCTGTTCTACCACATTGGTGGGAATCTCAAGTATAACCATCCACCACTTTTGTAATTCTGCGGCAAATCAAAACCAGTCCCCGCTCGCATTTCTGAAAGATCATACGAGACTCACAGCGTTCCAATTACTATTACCAACCATGTCCGCTATGAAATCCTTTTTCCCCTTTGCGCTTACCCTCGCCCTCCTGATGCCCGTGCCGGGGCCTTCTGTGAATGCGCAGGAGCCGCCTGCCGCACCCGCAAAGCAAAAGGAAGTGAAGGAGCCAGCCAAGGCCAAAGAGGCTGCCCGTGTGGTGCCTGAAAAAGAGGGTTCCGGTGAGCTGGACCTGACAAATTTTCCGGGACAGGTAGTGGACGACGTGGTGGTTCCAGTTCCGAGCGAGATCTTTTCTGTATTGGACAAGCTGGGGGATCCTGACTGGAAAGCGCAGATCAACAAAGCGCCGACCCCGGCTCTCACCGAGCGCACGGATGTGGCGCTCCTGCTAGGGACGGTGGTGGCGGATGGGTTCATCGCCGTGCAGGCTGAGGATGTGAAATCTGTGCAGCAAGCGGGTAAGGACGTGCTTTCCCTAGCCACGGCGCTGGGCGTCCGTGAGGATGTGCTCCGTCATTGTCAGGCCATCGAAGACGGGGCGCAGGAGTCAAAATGGGAAGCCGTGCGCACTGAGCTGGATGCCACCCAGGCGACGGTGCGTGCCAAAATGGAATCCCTGCGCGACGGAGCCCTAGCGGAGTGCATAAGCGTTGGCGGATGGCTGCGCGGACTAGAAGTCATCACCCAGGTGGTAGGTGTTTCATGGTCCGCAGAGCGCTCAGAGGTGCTGCTTCAGCCGGACCTTGCGCATTATTTCAACGATGCTCTGGAGGAGATGTTCCCCCGCGTGGCGCACCCCGCCCGTCTCCGGCAAATAGGTGATGGCCTGGCGCGGCTGAGCGAGATCATGCAAAGTGGCAATGATAGTCTGAGCGCGCGCAATGTGGAGGAAATGCACAAACTGTGCGCCTCTATGGTCAAAATGATCACCACAAAAAGTTG
>JAYVJI010001009.1:0-3537 GCA_043769435.1 Verrucomicrobiota bacterium | reverse complement strand
ACTCGCCTGCTGGGGCGACCACTTTGAAGTGGCCCGTGCAGACCAGGCGTATTGCGATGCGCTCCGCGCCAAGCTGGACAAGGCCGGGCTGAAGTGCATGGCCATTTCCACGCATCTGGTGGGACAGGCTGTGTGCGACAATATTGATGCGCGGCACCAGACGATTCTGCCGGGCTACATCTGGGGTGACGGGGATCCTGAAGGCGTCCGTCAGCGTGCTGCTGCGGAGCTGATAAAGACGGCGCAGGCAGCGAAGCGCTTCGGAGTCAAGGTGGTCAATGGGTTTACCGGCTCCAGTATCTGGCATCTGTGTTACAGCTTTCCACCGGTATTGCCGGGACAGATTGAGGAGGGGTTTGCGGACTTCGCCCGCCGCTTCAAGCCTATCCTTGATGAATTCCAGAAGTGTGGCGTCAAGTATGCGCTGGAAGTGCATCCTACAGAGATCGCCTTTGATATCGCCTCTGCTGAGCGCGCGCTCAAGGCGCTGGACTATCACCCGGCCTTCGGGTTTAATTATGATCCCAGCCATTTCGGGTATCAAGGGGTGGACTATGTGGGCTTTATCCGGAAATTCCCAGACCGCATTTTCCATGTCCATATGAAGGATGTGGCCTGGAGTGACACCCGCACAGAGGCTGGCGTGTTTGGAGGGCATGTGGATTTCCATAAGCCTAACCGTTACTGGGACTTCAAGTCCGTGGGGCGCGGCAACATCAATTTTGAAAAGATCATCCGCGCTCTGAATGACACGGGCTATAATGGACCGCTGAGCGTGGAGTGGGAAGATGGCGGGATGGACCGCGAGTATGGGGCCGCAGAGTCCGCTGCCTACTGCAAGCGTGTCGATTTTCCGTCGTCGAACATCGTCTTTGACGCGCAGTTTGACAAGGCAAAGCAGGGCTGAATGAAGCGCTGAGGGCGCCACAGGTGAGCATGGGGGCAAAGTCCTGCTGCGCCAGGGTCTCTGCGTGTATGACGTTTTGGTGTTATTGATCAGTGGACCGTCCGCAGCCTACCATCAGGAATCCGGAAAAGCATCTTCTTCAGGAGCTGAGGCTACTCTTGGAGCGTGCCCCGGGCGGAATGACGATAGAGGAAATCATCCGTGCCATCCCGCTGCAGGTTTCCTCACGCACGGTCCAGCGTCGGCTGATGATGCTGGCGGACGGGGGCTGGCTGCACAGGAGCGGACGCGCCAGAGCGATGCGCTACGCGTTGGTCCCGCCGGCAGAGCGGCCTGAAGAATACCGGGCGGGCCGGGAGGAGGAAACGCGGGGTGCGTCCCGCCGCCCAACGTCCGGCCAGGGCTCTTGGTTTGCGTTTTCCGGTAACGGTGCCCCGGAGCTGCTCCCCATAGCGCTGAGGGGGGCGCTGGCCCTGAAGCCAGCCGCGCCGGACATTGCGTGGACATGGCAATGCTGTCGGCTGGAAGGAAACCGCAGTAGTCTGCTGGCCGCTGTGACCCACATGGAAGCGGGCGGCGCGACAGGCATCCAATTGCGGGATATGGTGATGCTCGAAAACCACCGGCGGGCCTGTGCTTTCATGGCGGCTCACGCCAGCCAGGGGGTGTCCGGGACTGGCCTGCTGCAAAATCTCCATGCCCTCCTGACAGAGCACCTTCTGCCTAGGCCACGGGAGGAAGGGCGCTTTACAGACGGCGCTGTGGAGGAGTTGCTGGCGCAAGTCATAGCGGAAGCCCGCGACCAGCAGGATCCCCTAGAAGGGGCCTTCCGCCTGCTGTCAGGCATCACCGCCGCCGGAGGGTTTGCGCAGGCCAATGCAGCGATGGGACGGCTGGCTGCGGCGCTGCATTTACTGCATCACCGGCTGCGCCCGCCGCAGTATGACGGAGTGGCCGCGCCCTGTTACCGGCACGCGGTGCTCCATGCCGGAGCTGAGGGCTCCCCGCTTTTAAGGGAGGTTTTTTCATGGGGCTGTCATCGTGCGGCTGGTGCCTTGGTGGAGGGTGCCCCGCCGGACCCGGTGGCGCTCCGGCACAGGGAAGCGCTCCATGCCGTGGCCGCGCTGGTGATACGGGGGCTGATGCCTCCCGGAGAAGGTGACCGGGAGGTGCACCGGTTCGCTACCACGCATATTCCCGCATCCGACCGTCAGCGTTTTGAAGAACTGGCCGGCTACCGCTTGCTCACGCTGCATCATGGTATCCTGGCCCGCACCGGGCTCAGTGCGGCTGAGTATGATGCGTGGCGCGGGCGGTGGAGGCTTGAGATTCCTTGACAGTGTTTGTTTGGCTTGATGGGTCTATTAGTCTATTTGGTTATTGGTTGTCTGGGTTGTGGTTTTCCCGGCATTTATTTAACCTTGCGCATCCGCAACTCCGCCGCGATTTTCACTTTCCCGGCGATGGAAAGCCTCACATACCGGGAACGTTAAAAGCGCTCCCTCCACCACTACCTATCACAAGATGAAGAAAACTTTACCCGAGGTCCCTGCCATTACGGTTTGGCTGGTAGAAGACCATGCCCCTTTCCGTAATACTGTCTCCCGCCTGCTGAACTCCACCAGTGGACTTTCCTGCACACACCTTTTTGCCACCGGGGAGGACGCCCTGCGTTCCCTAGGCACGCAGACAAAGCCTAACATCATTCTGCTGGATGTGGGGTTGCCCGGGGTGAGCGGGCTGGACCTGCTGCCAAAGCTGCGTGAGATTTCCCCGGAATCACGCATCGTGGTGCTGACGGCCTTTGAAGACGAGGACAAGATTTTCCGGGGTATCTGTAATGGGGCATCCGGCTACCTGCTCAAGACAGCGACGCCGGACATGATCACTTCTGCGATCAAGGAGGCCCACGCCGGAGGAGCCCCTATGACACCGTCCATCGCCCGCAGAGTCCTGGAAATGTTCAGCCGGATGGCACCATCAAAAACGGATTATGGTCTGAGTGACCGCGAGAAAATGGTTTTGGAAAAAATGGTTAGTGGGCTGACTAAGAAAGAGATCGCGGCGCACCTGGATATGAATTTCCACACGGTGGACGCCGCGCTGCGGAGTATCTACACCAAACTGGAAGTCAATACCCGGACGGGGGCAGTGGCCAAAGCGCTGAAGGAGAAGCTCGTCTGAGCCGCCCGGGATGGGCCCCAGTCACACCTTTTCTCCCCGGAGCGATAACCCTCCGTGGCTCTTGCCGTTTGTGCGCGTGCTGGTCTGGGTCTACGGCCTGTCATGGATAGGGGACTTCCGGGGCACTGAGCAGGGCGGATCCGCTTTCCAGTTTCTGACCTTCGCGGTGACGGTGGGTACCGCATTTTTACTCATGTTTTTGGGAGCCCGCAGCCTCTTCCGGAAGCCACTGGGCTGGCTCATTCTGATGTGGGGTATTTTTCTCGCGAGCACATTTGTGGTCGCAGTCATCAACGGAATCTCCATGAATATTTTCATCAGGGGTATTTCGTCCTGGCTCCTGGTCTTTACCAGTATGTGTGTGTGTCAGGTGGCCAGCGGCTTTGGGCTTCACTGGCGGGAGGCCCTCTTCCCTATGCTTATTTCCAGCGCTGGAAATGTGATCT
>JAYVJI010001008.1:0-2274 GCA_043769435.1 Verrucomicrobiota bacterium | reverse complement strand
GGCCCGGCGGATGACCTGTACCAGCTCCGGGCGCAGGAACGGCTTCCTCAGGTAGCCGTCAAAAACAGCACGGGCTTGGCTGCGGGTATCAGACAGGCTGGATGCCGTGACCGCGATCACGCGCGTTCGCGTTAAGCTGTCCTGACGGCGCAGCAATTCGGTGGCCTCCTGCCCGTCAAGCCGCGGCATCCTGATGTCCATGAGGATAAGGTCAGGACTGCTTTTGATGGCCTGCTCCACAGCTTCCATGCCGTCCTTTGCGTAGGCGATTTCGTGGTGCGTGTGTTGGAAAAAAGCCCCCATCACTTCACGGTTATTTGCATTGTCATCGACAATGAGAACCTTCATCCGCGGTAGAGTGTCCAGACTGATGGCGTCTGCATCCTGACTGGACTGTGATGGGCCGCTGCTATCGGTTTTAACATCCGGCAAAGTGATAGTGAAGGTGCTGCCGGTGCCCACTCTGCTTCTGGCAGTGATGGAACCATTCATGAGCTGGACAAGCTTGCGGGTAATGCTCAAGCCCAGTCCGGTGCCTTCCACGACTCCCGCTTTCTGCTGGAGCGCTTGGCGGAAGGGCAGGAATATCAGTTCCAGATCACCCGCCGCGATGCCGCATCCGGTGTCCGCTACTTCTATCGTCAGCGTCAAGGAATCCCCAGGTGCCGGCTGAGAGGCGGCACGGACGGTGAGGCTGACGTGGCCGGAACTAGTGAATTTGATGGCATTTGCCAGCAGATTCATCAGCATCTGGCGCAGGCGCAGCGGGTCCATCAGCAGCCATGCGGGCACGTCCTCGGCAACATCCGTCAGGAGTTGCAATCCCTTGGCGGAGGCCCGTTGCGACAGCATTAGCTGGAGGCTCTGCACCACTTCGCGGAGATCTATCACTTCTGGCTTCAACTCAACACGACCGGCCTCGATCTTGGACAGATCCAGGACGTCGTTGATGAGGCTCAGTAAATTTTCTCCAGCAGAGGCGATGGCATTAACATAGTGGCTGGCACGGGGGGTGGTCACCTCCTCCCTCAGCAGTTGGGAGAAGCCGATGATGGCATTCATGGGAGTACGGATTTCATGGCTCATGTTAGCCATGAAAAGATTTTTCTCACGGTCCGCGCTCATGGCCCGGCGGCGGGCGATGAGGGCTCTTCGCTGGAGCCTGATGGCCTTGCGCGCTTTTCGAAACAACAAATACACATTCACCCCCGCCGCCAGACAAAGTAGGGCGCTGGCTACTATGAGAAACGTTGTCACCCACACTCCACGCAACTGACTTTCCTGCATTGCCAGCTGCACTGAGGCCTCCTCCTTCAGCGCGTCGTCCACGATGGCCCGAGCCCGGTCCATCAGCGCGAGGCCTATATCCTCACTGACCAGCGGGAGCACCGGGGCCATGCCTTTCTCCCGGCGCAGGGCTATAGTGGCACGCAGTTCTTCCATTTTCGCCTGCCCTGCGGACAGCAGATCCGAGAAGTGGCCCGCCTGCGCGACCGAGTCTCCCAGAGTCTGCTGCAACCGCTCCATCTGCCCACTGAACTCCGCCTCACTGCGCTTCCACGGACCGAGATATATTTCCTTGCCTGTGAGCAGATACCCCCGCTGGGACGTCTCCGCATCCAGCAAATAAGTGCGGGCCTTGCGGAAATCGAGCGTCCTTTGATTGGACTGTGACAACTCCCGGATGAACTCGCGCGTCTGAAACAACTGACTGATCGCCAACCCCAGCACGATGGCCATGCAGACGATGGCGAATCCGAGCAGCTTGAAATGGAAAATCGCATGGACGCGGGTCACAGGCATGTCAGTGTGGTGGGGGAACTGCCGCTAAAGAAAGGGAGCGGCAAGGCGCACTACACCGTTTCCTTGCAAATTGCAAATTTGATCTCGCCGGGAAAGGCGCAATGCATGGTTTCTACTGTCCTCCGGCGATCCGGATCTGGCCGACAATGCGCATAAGGCGTTGCTGATGAACGCCACATGCGAGCGCTGCATCCGTTGGCATCAAATATGCAAAGTAAGATGGTGCGGCAGCTGATCGGCATCGCTCATCCGGCTGCCTCAGCCACCACTCAATCTCACACCACCACATCACCATGCTCTCCTGGACTCTGACATTCATAGTAGTAGCCATCATCGCCGGTATCCTCGGATTTTCCGGCATAGCCGGAGCCGCCACTGGCGTTGCTAAGATCTGCTTCTTTATTTTCCTGATTCTCCTCGTGGTCTCCCTGCTCCGCGGAAAAAAATCAATCTAACGCCTAACGCCAACCT
>JAYVJI010001007.1:0-1535 GCA_043769435.1 Verrucomicrobiota bacterium | reverse complement strand
ACTCTGCGACCGGCCTAACAACGAGGACCGGGCGATTACTTTGCTGAAGTAATAAGAGCGCTATGGAGCCCAGCACGCGGGCCGTGAGGCCGGGTCGGGTGTGGGTGCCGATACAGATGACATCGGCCCCGAACCGCTCTGCCGCAGCGCAGATGGTTTCTGCTGTTTCCCAGCTCACGGTGACTTCGACTTCGTTGGTGAGCCCACGCTGCGTTGCATCAAGAGGAGCCAGCGCGCGCAATTTTGCCTCGGCCTCAGCGACTGCATTTTCATCGCACCGTGAGGGAATCATATTATAGATCAGCCGGACCGTGCCGCCCTCGTTGGCTATGGAGTAGGCGTGGGGAATGGCGAAACTGTGGGCCTCGTTCAGGTCCACGGCTACCAGCACCCGCTTGCACTCCACTCGTCCGGCTGGCGCTACCGCTGTGGGTGGCACGCAACAGACATTCATGGGAGCGTGGTGCAGGATGTGGCGCGACACCGAGCTGTGCCAAAGCCGCTGGAGCCCCCGTCGCTGGTGTGTGCCTATCACCATAAGGTCTGCCCCCGCCTCCACCGCCAGCGCGACGAGCGGCAGGTCAGGGCGCCCCATGTTTCCTACGACACGCACCGCCACATCGTCCTTCCCTAGCAACCCCGTCACCTTCGCCAGTAGATCCCGCTCCAGCAGGGCCTGCGCCTCCGAAGTATTTCCGCCCGTGGGACTCAACCCCGACTTGCAACCAAGGCGGGCCGCTTCCTCCAGTGGAGAATCCACATAGGCTGCGGTGATCTCACACGCGCCCAGCGCAAGCAGTCCGGTCACCCAGCGCAGGGCCGTGTCGGAGGTGGCGGTGAAATCCACCGCGATAAATATTTTCAGCGGACGCTCGCCACGCAGCCATGCCTCCAGAGGCTCCGCGTCCCGGACGACCAAGGTAGGCACTGGAGATGACTCCGCCGTGCGTTCCGCCACACTACCCAGCAACCACCGTGCTGGAGCCCGCAGCCCCAGTGAGGACACGACGATCATTTGTGCCGAGCGCTGCCGGGCCAGACTCGTCAGACTCACGTCAGCAGCACCCATCGCTAGTTCCTGCTCAATAACGATGTCCTTGGGCAAACGGGCCACCTCCTTTTCCATCTTTTCTTGATAAGCAGTGACAATTAACTGCTCCGTAACCACCGGCAACTCCGCTGGCAGAGAATCCCTTGAATGCAGCAGCAGCAGTGGAGCGGAAACCCGCCGCGCAAGTGCCGCTGCGACCCTAGCTGCCTTTTCGGACGTTGGAGAAAAGTCGATGCCGCAAATGATAGGTTCAGTCTTCATATGATTTGATAATGGTTTGGGTAGGTGTGGGGTGAAATACGAGTTTGCAAATCCTGTGCTCAGAGCACAGTTCCTTCCGCCACTGACGCTATCGCCCTCAGTGGTCGTTCGCGTGCTAGCATTAGCAGTGGTCAGAACGGAAGAAATTCAGATGGTTAGAATAGGCGTCATCATAGCAGCCTCTTATCGCCTTGCATAGTTCCATTGGATCCGTTCCTTGACG
>JAYVJI010001006.1:0-4568 GCA_043769435.1 Verrucomicrobiota bacterium | reverse complement strand
GCGTGGGATTGGCCCCGGTCAGCAGGATGGGCGGCACGGGCTCGAAAAATTCCGGGCGGTCCACGAAGCGCAGTTCCGCCGTGAGCGAGACGTTGGGATTCCCCAGCACCGAGCCATGATGCACGAGAGTGCGCCGGTGCGTATCGCAGGCCAGCAGCAGGGAGCCGCCAAAGCGCGAGTCTCCGGGAATGGACTCACCGCGGAAGTAAGTGCCGTAATAATTCTGGCCACTGAGGGGCACCGCCCGCTGGAAGCGCCGGCCATTCCAGTAGTAGGCCCCGATGTCACCCGTCGTGCCATTGGTGCTGAACACGAGGCATTCCTTTTTCCACGGATCATAGACGGCCCCGTCAGCGCGGGCGACGGATGGCCCGTTCAGAGTGCTGGGCGGTCGCGCGGCCCAACTGGCACCGTTCCATTCCAGCACCACGCTGGGAGTGCTCTGCCCTGACATTCCGTGCGGGCCAAAAAGCACCGCGACCTGCATGGCCACCACCAGAAAGCGGCGACTCACCGGTTCCCAGAGCACCCTCGCATCCGTGACATTCACGCGGAAGAAGGCCAGCGTCGGCGAGACGCCGGATTCCCTGGCCAGCGGCATGGACCAGCGCCGCACGACATTCGCTTCGGTGGTCTTGCTCCAATAGGACAGGCGGTAGTTCGTCGCCGAGAGCAGCCCCTGACTGCCCGCCGCCCCGTGCGGCTGCGGGGACCGGTTCGGCCCCGGTGTATTCACCGGCGACTGACTGAAGGCGAGATCATCCGCGCGGAACGTGCCGAGGACCGAACTTTGCGCCGCCAGACGCGGCGTGAGCAATGCCCCCAGCAGAGCCAGGACGTGACCGCAGTGCAGAAGCACCCGGGAAGCAGAGAAAGCGGTGAGTTTTTTCATGGAGTTGGCGGGTGAAGATGTTGTCCCTCCCTTTCTACGCCATTCCTCGGCGACGGTGGCGCAGAATCTATTCGCGTAATAGAAAACACCGGGAGGTTTTTCTCTCGCGTGGTGGATGTCATGCAAGTGCTGAAAAATCCGCTACTGATGAACTTTCTCCTGGATTGATGCGGGGGAGGACGTTAGTGGAACGGTCTTACAAATCATCGAACGACAATTCATGCGCCCAGCCTCATATCTCAGCCTTTCCCTAGCCGCCTTTAGCATGGCCTCCTGTGTCACCACGCAGCCCGCCACGACAGCGGCCTTGCCTGCGGGCATCCGCCGCCTGCCGGACGGCACCCTGATCTATGATCCCAACAGCGCCCCTCAGGGTCAGGCTCCCGGTCCCGGCCAAAATGGCGGGGCTCCTCCTGACACCATAAGCTTTTGGGAAGGCGGCGGGAGCGGCCCGGCCCGCATCCGCATAGATCTCAGCGATCAGACCGCTTATTTCTACAGAGGGGACACCCTCGTCGGCAAGTCCTGGCTCTCCACGGGCGACGCAGGGCACCGTACTCCCACGGGTAGTTTCCGCATCCTGCAAAAAAACAAATGGCACAAGAGCAGCCGCTATGGAGCCTTTGTGGATGCGAACGGCACAGTCGTTGATGGAGATGTGGACATCAAGAAGGACCGGGTGCCGCCCGGCCTCCGCTATGAGGGGGCCAAAATGACCAACTTTATGAGACTGACCCCTGATGGAGTGGGTATGCATGCGGGGTTTCTCCCGGGCTATCCTGCCAGCCACGGCTGTATCCGTATGCCGGAGCACATGTCAGAAACTTTCTTCAACAACGTGAACGAAGGCACACCCGTCAGCGTCGTGCCCTGATTTTTCCCTCATGAACCAGAGCCTAAAAATCACTGCCGCAGAGACAGCACAGCCGGCCGCAGCCAGCGCACAGCCGGCTGAGGCTGGTCTGGTCTACAAGATCCAGAAAGCCCGTATCCGTCAGTCAGTGGTACATTGGTGCTTCAGCCCCATGACCGTAGAGCAGCTGGCTGCCGAGGCGGTGAAGATGGGGATCGGCAGCGTAGAGTTGGTGGGGGCCGAGCACTGGCCCATGCTAAAGGCCCACGGCCTGACCTGTGCCATCGCTGGCAGCCACGGATTTTCCAAGGGCTTTGCCCACACTGAAGAACATGATGAATGCACCGCCGCACTGCGGAAAAGCATTGATCAGTGCCACGAGCACGGGGTGCAGTCCGTCATCACTTTCTCTGGATTCCGGCGGGAATTGGACGACGCCACTGCCCGTAAAAACATGATCGACGGCCTGCGGAAGGTCGTTCCCTATGCGGAGGAACACGGCATCAACCTTTGTCTGGAAATGCTCAACAGCAGGGTGAGCGAAAACATGCGTGGACACCCTGACTACTGGTGCGACCACATCGGACTGGCGCTGGATATCTGCAAAGCCATAAACTCGCCGCGTCTGAAGCTGCTCTTTGATATCTATCACGTGCAGATCATGGACGGAGATGTCATCCGCCGCTTCAAGGAGTGCGGTGAGTATGTGGGCCACATTCACACCGCTGGGAACCCCGGACGCGAGGAACTGGATGACGAGCAGGAAATCCACTACCCGGGAATCATGCGCGCCATCGCTGCCAGCGGATACCAAGGATGGGTCGGCCAAGAATTCATCCCCCGGAATGCCGACAAAATGAAATCACTCAATGAGGCCGTCCGCCTCTGCGACGTCTAACATCACGCCATGAAATCACTCGCCGCCCTGCTACTGCTCAGCACTGTTCTGGCTCAGGCCGGTATAGAGTTTGAGAAAACTGAAATCCAGAAGACCGCCGGCCATTCGGACACGGAAACCGCTGCCGCCTTTAAATTCAAAATCACGGGCGAAAAAGACGTCACCATCAGCGACATCCAGACCTATTGCTCCTGCCTGAAGGCGAGCGCCAAGGACGGAAAAACCGTATTCAAGCCCGGCGAGGAGGGCACCATCGAGACACTCTTTCAGCTGGGATCCTTTGAAGGTGCGGTGCCTAAGCAGGTCACGGTAATGAGTGATGACAAGGAGCACCCGGAAATACAGCTCACCGTCACCGTGACCATCCCCGTGCTCTATCTACTGGAGCCCGCCCAGGTATCGTGGGTCATAGGTGACGAACCAACACCCAAGAGCATGAAATTGACCATCATGGGGGAAAAAGAGATCAAGGTAACCGGAGTTGTTTCTTCTCGGGACGGCATGGTGATCACCAGCAAGGAACTGAAAACGGGGCGTGAATATGAACTGACCTTCAGCCCCAAGTCCACCGCCGAGCCCATGCTGGGGCTGGCCAGAGTAGAGACCGATGCACCCTACGCGCGCTACCAGAAAAAGCTCGTCTTCTTCAACGTCACCAAGTTCCGTCCGCCGGCAGACAAAGCAGCCCCTGCACCTGCGACAGCAGCGCCAACTCCGGCCCCCGTGGCAAAGCCAGCACCTGCGCCGACGCCAACACCTGCGCCAGCAGCCGATGCCGCAAAATGATCACCCGGGCCGTGCTGCAGGGAGCAGGCATGTTGTTGCTGGCAGCGGCAGCAGCGGGCCTCGCCCAGCGATTCCATCCACGCGCTCCAGCCCTATATCTGGTCCAAGAAAAAGCGCCTGAAGGAGCGATCACCGTCCGTGAAGCCAAAGCGCTCCTCGTTTCCGGACAACCGGGCGCTATCTGGCTCGATGCCCGGCACCGGCCTGAATTTCAGAAAGGCCATATTCCCGGTGCCCTGCTGTGCAACGACCAAGAATGGGATAGCTGCATGGAATCCGTGATCACCGCGCTGGATGCCGCCCCCGGCAGGCCCGTGATCATTTATTGTGACGCGCAAAAATGCCAGGCCAGCAAGGACATCCAGAAGCGGATCCTTCCACTCATTCCCGATGAGCGCCAGGTGCTCATCCTCCACGGTGGCTGGCCTGCCTGGGTAGAAGCCAAGCCCTAGACTACTCGTAGCCCAGCCCCGCAGCAAAGCGGAGGGGTGAGCCAGCCGTGAAGCGGCTGGCTCATCAAACGGCCTGCGACGATGGAGCACCTGTAACATATTATGGTATTGCAGCTTAGAATATCATTTCGGCGCGTTGCCCTCCGGTTGTTTCGCGGAGCGACGTGTTCACTTCCGGTGAAAAACGCTGAACGTCCAGTCGCTGGGCGTGGCCCCTAACGCGCGGATGCGCCACGCGTGGCCCGCTGCTGGCGGTGCTTTGGCGTCCTGCCACGTTGCTTCAGCGGTCTCGCCTGCGGGCTGCCATGCGGACCAGCCGGAGGGGCCGAGGTCTTGGCGCTCGATGCGGTAGCCGTTGGCTCCGGGACTCGCCTGCCAAGTGAGTTGATTGGTGCCGGTGTGTTTGAATTTCGTAGGTGCGGCGAGATAGCCTTTCGCGTCGGGATTCCAGCGCACGAGCGTCGTCGCGTTGCCGACATACATCGGGTAGAACAGCAGGTATTCATTCGTGCTGCTGCGCTTGCGCGCGATCATCTCAGCCGGGCCATCAATGAGCGGCGTGTGGACTTGCTGGCCGAGATCGATGCGGCCCACCAACGCGAGCGTGTCGGCCCGATAGACCAGCGTGTTCATGGTGCGCTGATAGCCGATGAAAACGTAGTCGCCCGCCAGACTGATCGCGGCGGC
>JAYVJI010001005.1:0-2660 GCA_043769435.1 Verrucomicrobiota bacterium | reverse complement strand
ACGAAATGTGCCAAAATAATTCCGCATTAAAAAATTTTGTAGCGATTTTTAAGGCATCAGTCAATTATTTTCTGCAAAAAAAACTCAATTTTCCGGCAGGTTCAGATCTTTTTCGAGCTTTGCCCGTTCATCGACAGGCAGTTTTTGCAGGATACGACGCAACAGATCTACGGTGACGGGCTGGCCGGGCATGAGTGGCCAGAGCAGGCGCATTTCAGCGGCGGCGGCCGGCAGATCGCCCTCGGCCAGGGCCATGCGGGTGAGATTCAGCCTCGCAGTGGAGGCATTGGGAGCCAGCGCTACCGCCCGCCGGAATAGCGTCCGGCCTTCCTCGCGTTTTTTTTGCATGATCCGGGCAGTGCCGAGATCCGTGAGCAGTTGGACATCGTCTGGAAGCATACCGTGTGCTTTCTCCAGCCACGGCACTGCCCGCACGAGGTCACCCTTTTTGCCGTAAAAATTTCCCAGCGCAGCCATGGCTGGAACGTAATCCGGGGCGAAAGCGAGGGCGCGCTCGTAGGCGGCGGCTACGGCTGCCTCGTCTTTTTGGAAGCGGCAATAGTCAGCAAGGTGCTCACAGAGAAGCGCCAACCGCCCGGAGGGGAGGCGTTCTGCTGCGGGCAGGGCCTGCATGGCACTCAACTGTGACTCCAGATAGCTGCGTCCGTCGGCCAGACAGCCCTCTCGTTTCCAAGCGATAACCGGAGCGGTGAGATCCGGCGCTGGTGGCGGCGCTTGCCATTTTCCCTTGAATGGCAAATACTGCGCTCTCACCTCTGCAGGTGAAGCTGGTAGAATGGGAAGATCCGCCAGGACCTGCTTCGCGGAAACAGGTCCGCGGTAGATGACCGCCAGCCGTCCTTGTCCGTCCAGGAGGTAGCTGGCCGGCAGGGGCAAGGGGCGGCGCAGGCTCAAAAAAGACCGGTGAAAAATATCCAGAGTTCCAGCAGTGGCCGGAGAAATGGCGTCCACTGCCCATGGCCACGCTGTTTTCTTCAGCAGCGGGAGGGTGGCGGCAAAACCGGGGGGATTCCGGTCGCCCAGTTCATCGACATTCAAGGCCCGGACAGTCAGTCCAGCCTTGCGCAGGTCCTTCGCGGCTTCAGCCAAAGCCTTCAGTTCCTCGCCGCAGGGACCACACCATGAGGCAAAGAACAACAGCAGGGTGCCGGTCGGTTTGGGGAGGGTGGGATTGGCATCCAACTGGATCGACTCAACCGGGAATGCAGGCAGCGGCAACCGGGTCACCAGCACGGTTCGTGATTCCGCCTGCCAGGCTTCGCCCTTTGCTGGCGTGCTGGCGAGTGACTTCGCTGCGGGGGGGGCGTCCACTTTAGCCGCCGTGCCACTGCCCTGCACCACATGCCAGCGTGCGCCGCGGGCAAGGTTGGAGAACGATTCCACCGCCCCGCCTGGCCAATGCACGGCCAAGCTTAGCGGCCCTTCCTTTTCCCCGGCCAGTCCAAAGTGAAGCCATGCGCTGTTTTGCGCGACGAATCCCTCCCCGCAGCGCCGGGTCGCCGTGAGCTTCCGACCGGAGGGCAGGGTGAGCACGAGCCGCGCCCCTATTCCATCGCGATTCGCTGTCTCTCCTGTGACTTTGACGCCAATCCATGCGTCCGTGACCGGCAGGTTGTTTCGTAGAAATCTGACCCGGGGCGCAGTCCGGTTGGTCATCCATACATCCAGATCGCCATCAGCATCCCAGTCCACCGTCGCGAGAGCGCGGGTATCGTCGTCAAGCCCGAACCCGGTGGCTAATCCAGCATTGGCAAAGCGACGGGGCGTGCCATCCGCCTCGGCGCCGGTGTTCAGAAAAAGGCTGTTTCGCTCGTGCCCGCTGAGGGAGTGCCCGCCGAAGAGGAGGTCCGAGATAGCGGCGTAGGCCATCTTGTAGCCCATCTCTGCGGTGCCCGCAGAGTCCGGTGATTGCGACGCCACGCGTCGCCACATGAAGCTTCACAAATCATCCTGCTCCGGACCGGTGATGAAACCATTCCCGGTCAGCAAATCCGGCCATCCGTCGTTGTTTACGTCCGCCATTTGATTCCCCCATGCCCATCGCCCGAGGGTGATCTGGCAGGCCTCGCTGACGTCCTTGAAAGTCCCGTCCCCCATGTTTAGCAGGAGAGAATTTCCCCGGGCGAAGCGCTTGTGGCCATCAATGACGGAGGCGGCGCTTCCCGCCTTGTAGCGCGGCTGGGTGGTGATGCGGTTTCCCGCACCGCTGAACATGTTGCTCACGTGAATGTCCGGCAGCCCGTCCCCATTCACATCTCCCCATGAGCAAGCCATGCCGGGCGAGGGATCGTCGGCACCCGCTTTGATCGCGACATCCGTGAATTTTCCATGGTCATTATGGTATAGATTATTGCGCCCGAAATCATTCGCCACATAAAGATCGGGCCAGCCGTCCTGATCATAGTCATCCCATGACGCGGCGAAGGAAAACTTGCGGTTATTTTGATCAAGGCCAGTTTCCACAGTGGTGTTCCGGAACTTCCAGGCGCCGTCATTGTGAAAAAGCGCGTTCGGCGCGCCGTTGTTGGCGTCATTCCACGGCGTGGGCACGCCCTCTTCGCCAAAGGTGCTGAAGTCCCTCCCGTAGCTGCAAACATAAAGGTCCACCTTCCCATCCAGATCATAGTCCGCTGCCGCTA